>NZ_JAPVZU010000003.1:0-167164 GCF_041432545.1 Streptococcus sp. 27098_8_113
ATATCCAAAATGACGGCAAGATGGTCGGCGTTGGTGGTACAACAACCAAAGTCACTCGAGCTTCAGCTGCTAAACCAGAGGGCAAGCTGACTATTGCCAACAACAATCCTAAGACCGGTACATTCGATGTGATCGTGTCCGAGGTTTCTAGCCCACAAGGCGTTCGTGAAGTCTTACTTCCAACTTGGTCAAATGAGCAAGGTCAGGATGACATCATCTGGCACAAGGCGCAGAAACAGTCAGATGGTACATATAAATTCACCGTCCGTGCCAGCGAGCATAAGAATTCTGTCGGCGACTACAGTGTCCACTTGTACTATGTCCAAAACGACGGCAAGATGGTTGGTGTCGGTGGCACAACGACTAAGGTTTCCGTTGCGGCAGGGGAGAAGCCACAGGGAAAAATCAGTATCCAAAATAAAAACAATGAAACTGGTGAATTTGATGTCGTCGTTTCTGGTGTTGTAGCTCCAGAAGGTGTCAAAACTGTCTATTTGCCAACTTGGTCCAGTCAAAATGGCCAAGATGATATTCAATGGTATACGGCGGAACGCCAAGCTGATGGTACTTATCGCAAGCATGTTTATGCAAGAGACCATAAAAATAGCCAAGGCGAGTACAATGTTCACCTATATTACTTGAACAATCGCAATCAGCTGCAAGGAGCTGGTGGAGAGAAAACTACGGTTTCTATTAAACATCCTCAATCGCTTAGCAGTCAGCGTGATCGTGTTCTTGCAGCAGCAGCAGCGATGGTTGGCGTCAAGGGAGGCAGTGCCGAGCACCACCGTCTGGTCAATGACTATAATAGCGTTAGACCGCTACCAGTCGGTTATGCTGTGAAGAATTCAGATGACTGGTGCGACATTTTCACGACAGTTATTTTCCAAAGAGAAGGCTTGAGCGATCTTATTGGTCGTGAATGCGGTGTTGAGCGCCATATTCATATCTTTAAACGTCTAGGTATCTGGAATGAAGATGGTAATTCTACACCTAAAGCGGGCGATATCATCACCTTTAACTGGGATCAAAATAGCCAGCAAAATGATGGCTGGGCTGATCATATCGGTATTGTCGAAAAAGTCGAAAATGGTATCATTCATACGATTGAAGGTAACAGTAACGACGAAGTTAAACGTAATACTTACCGTATTGGTCATGGAAATATCCGTGGTTTCGCGTCACCTCGTTATAGATAAACACAAAAAAAACCAAGGGAAACCTTGGTTTTTTAACGTCTTAGAATTTTCTTTATGAGCTGAAGCAGTTTAAACTTGAGTGGGTTAGGATAATAACGGAAAGTTCCCATTTTTCGGACGATGAAGCCGTTGAAATTCTGTTTGAAGCGCAGAACACCGTCAGAACCGTCGAAAATTCCCATAATACCGAGGAAATTATAAAATGGAATGCCTCTCTTGATACTTTCGGTCATAACGTATTCCTGCAGCAGGGCTGGAGCGTAGAATTTATTAAACTCAGGATAGGAGCCGCTGAAGAGATAGGTTGCTTCCTGAGGGGTGTAGATAAAGAGGCTGGCAGCCAGGACTTGGTCTTGGTCGCCGTACTTGTCAATCAGCTCTTGGGCCTCTGCTTTGCGGGTTTCAAAGCTGTCAAACTGGCTGGAAAGCTCTCGCAGCTGGTTTTGTTTCTTTTCAGATTGAGGATTTTTTTCCAAGTCAGCCTGCAGTTTCTGAATTTTCTGGCCCAGTTTCTCTTGATCTTTTTGTAAGTTCTGAAGATACTCCTTGAAGTTAAGGCTGGCTGTCATAAAGTCCGCCTGCTGACCAAAGCTATCATAAAAATCTTGATAGTAGTCTAATGGCTTGTCATCATATTCCCGCCGATCAGAAGTGGCAGCTGTGATGTCTTTGAAAACGCTGAGTTGGTCACGTTCCAGCCTTTTTAGCTTGATACCAAAGGTATTCGCCTTTTTGACGGTCGCCTTGCCATTTTTACTGAAGGATTTGAGTAGGTCTTTCTCCGTCAGACCAGCTAAATCTTTGACATAATGCCAATCAGGCTCCCCGCCTGGATAGCCCGTCTGTAAGCCGTCAAAGTCAAAGCCTAAGTCAGTCAGTTGCTGGATAAGCTCGCCTTTTTCTTCAGATGTGGGTTGGCCATTGCTGTCAAAGGCCTGATAAGTTTCATAGGGCTTGATGATGAGCTCTAGAGCGCCTTCTTTTTTAGCATAGGCTTGCAAAGCTTGATAGAAGGGTGTCAAGTATTGTGAATCAGTAGAGACAGGGCCGCAGTTGATTTCCATATGTAGGCCGCCAGTCATAGGCATGCTGTAGAGGACAGCTGACACCACTACCTGGCCCTGCGGGTCAGTGTAGCCGACATACTGGGTACTGAAGCCACGCTTGCTCAGCAGCTCTGCCATTTCCACGGTCTGCATAAAAGAGCGTTGGGAGCTAGCTGAGGTATGCTGGATAAATTCTTCTTGGCTGAGAAGTTTAAAGGTCATAGGCTTCCTTTCTTTTAATGCTTGCTACGCAGTTTCTTTCTGAGAGTGTAGGCCAGATTGGAGAGGTGGTAAAGAGGATTGGTCGGCAGGTTGAACTCACCAGCGAATTCTTCAATGGTCGGATTGAACTTGGATTTAAAGCTATAGAGACCACCCTTGAGGTCGTTTTCGATTCCGCCCATATTTTGCCAATCTGCTCCGCGCTCAAAAGCATGTTTGGCCGTTTCGTACCAAGTGATGATTGCAGGCTGGTAACGACGGTACTCCTCGTCCATTCCGGCGTAGATATTTTCAGAGGTCTTGCCGTATTCTAAGACCAGAGTGCCAGACAGGGGAACGACAGTAGCCCCTTGGCTGATTTTGTCCTGCAGAAAGTCAATCTCTTCTTGGAGGCGTTTCTGTTCTTGCTGGTTATTCTCAATCTTGCTAGGCTTGGTTTTCTCGGTAAATTTCTTTGCTTCTTGGAGTGTCTTGGTCAGCTGAGCCTGCAAGTCATCCAAGCGTGCCTTTAGATCAATGCTGGACAAGGTGATGTAGGAGTGATCAGGATAAGTATCCAAGAGTTTTTGATAATAGTCTTTGCCGCGTAGGTGGATGTTTTTTCTGTTTTCTGTCTTCTTCATCAGGGCTGAAAAGTCATCCAGTAATTCTGCTCCGCCAAATTGGATTTGGATGCCTTTGTTTCGGGCTGTACGAATAGCCTGGCGAGTACTCTTAGAAAGCAAATCCTCGCTGAAATCTTCTTTATGGATATTGGCCTGCAAGCGAGGCTGGATGGTTTCATCCAGAGACTCAGTCCGTCCGACCCAGACAGCGCCTGCCTGCTGCAACTGTTGAATCAGCTCAACCGTCTCGGCTTTGTCTTGCAATTCGCCACCCATCTTGCTTTCTGCCAGAAAGAGGCTAGGGTCAAACTTGACAAAGAGCGCTTTTTTCTCCTTGGCAAATTTCTTGAGCGACGCCAAAACAAAGGTCAGCAGCTCCTTGTCACTATAGTCCATAATAGGACCGCGAGGGATATAAAGCATGGTCATCCCCAAGGTCAGTGGTTTAATCAGGACACTGGCTGCAGCAACCAAGTGGCCGTCTTTGTAGAAGCCCAAGCGTTCATTTCCCCAGTTGTCCTTGATTTGAGCCCAAGCAGAGCTCTGCAGGAGATTGGCCTGCGGATGAGCCGTGACAAAATCATCGTGTTCCTGAGCTGAAATTCCAATTTTGTAGCTAAACATTATTTTAAAACCCACTCTCTAATAGCGTGTGCTACGCCGGATTCTTCGTTCGACTTGGTGATGTATTTGGCGATTTTCTTGAGTTCTTCTCTGCCGTTTTCCATGACAACAGGAGATCCGACTGCTTCCAGCATGGCACGGTCATTTTCTTCATCACCAATAGCCATGGTCTGCTCCTTGCTCAAGCCAAGTTTTTCAGCTAGATGGAGGATAGCAGCTCCTTTATTGACAGTTTTTTTGACAATTTCTAGATAGAAAGGAGCGGATTTAACCAGTGTGTATTTTTCGGCCAATTCTGGTGGAAGCTTGGCAATGGCCGCGTCCAAAATTTCTGGCTCATCGACATACATGCACTTGACGATTTCTTTATCAGTCATTTCTTCAGGCGTGCGATAGAAGATAGGCATGTTAACAAGATTGGACTCGTAAACAGTGTACTTGCCGATGTTACGATTGGCTGTATAAATGCCGTCCTTGGTGATGGCATGCATATGAACGCCTAATTTTCGTCCGAGCAGTTCGATATCCAGATAATCGTCGTAAGTCAGTGTTTCTTTGATTAATTCTTGACCTGTAACAGTATCCTGCACCAGTCCGCCATTGAAAGTCACGACATAGTTGCCTGGCTGCTTAAGTTCTAGCTCCTCGAGGAGTTTTTTTACACCTGCAATTGGACGGCCGGTTGCAATGACGATTTTGACGCCAGCAGCCTTGGCATCCTGAACAGCGCTAAAGACTTCAGGAGTGATCTCTTTTTGGTTATTTAAAAGGGTGCCGTCAATGTCGACGGCAACTAATTTGATAGACATATTATTCTCCGTAGGTAAATTGGTCGTTTTTGATATAGTGCATAAAGGTCTGGTTCTTTTCGCTGAAAAGTCCGGTCTCTGCTAGCATTTCCTTGGGGAAGTAGAAGCGATTATCTCCTTGTCTGGTCCCGGCTAGCGAATGAACGATAGGAGACAGGCTGGACAGTTCTGCTAGGCTGCCATCTTTTTGCAGAATTTCAATCTGGGTTCGGGGTTTTTCAACGTCAGGCCGGTAGAAATCATAAGGTAAATCAAAATTACGATGGATAGCAGTATAGTAATCAGGGTCGAAACCAACCTGTCCAACTAGGTCTCGCATGATATCCAAATGCGCTTCGTTTTCCTGAGAGAAGACGATAGACTTAAAGACCTTGCGGTTGATAAAACGCTGAGCCAGGTCAGATAAAATCTTGTCTGGACTAGTCATCCAAACTTGGAAATAGGTATTCATAACACCATCATCCAAGGCCAGATAATCCTGCAGGGTCACTCTGTTTTCAAAGAATGGAATGAGATTGGGCGATGACAGCGCAAAATAATCCTTCTGAGCCGGATAGAGAAACTTGGCCCGCTTGAGCAGATTTTGCAGCAAAACTTCCATAGCCCTGCTGGCCGGGTGGAAATAAACCTGCATGTACATCTGGTAGCGGCTGACAACGTAATCTTCTACCGCATGCATGCCATTGCGCTTGAAGGCGATGCCATTTTCTACTGGACAAATCACTCTTAGAATTCTAGTCAAGTCAAATTGCCCATAGGAAGCGCCAGTAAAAAAGGAATCTCGCAAGAGATAGTCCATCCGATCCACATCAATCTGACTGGAAATCAGCTGGACTACCTGCTTATTGGGATAGGTATGGTTGATGACGCTAGCTACCTTTTCGGGGAAATCTGGCGAAACCTGCACCAAGGCTTGATGAATCTCTGTCTCAGGACTGGTGATGATTTGCCGCGTAATGTCCTCATGATCGGTATCAAAGAGACGTTCAAAAGTATGTGAATAAGCGCCATGTCCCAAGTCATGCAGGAGAGCGGCTGTCATGGTTAGCAGGCTTTCGTGACTATCCCAGACATCGCTATATTTTTCATTGAAAATCTTGGTGATGCGCCGAGAAATCTCATAGGCTCCCAGACAATGCGAAAAACGGCTGTGCTCTCCGCCGTGAAAAGTATAGCCGGAAGTGCCCAGCTGTTTGATGCGACGCAGCCGTTGAAATTCTTTGGTATTGATTAAATCATAAATGACCTGATGATCCACATGCACATAATTATGGACGGGATCTCGAAATACTTTTTCAATCATAGTCCTATTATATCATAAATGCTCGGTGGGCGAAATTCAAAGCCCGAAGTAGAAAGGAAGAATTTTCAAGGGATTTTTGGTAAAATAGAGGAAAGAAACAAGGAATGTGAGAAAATCATGAAAATTAGAATGAGAAATCAAATCAAATTAGATGAACAAATGGAGTTGATTGACCAGGTCTACGATGTAGAATGGACAAAAAAAGGAAGCAATAACTATTTGGTTTATCAGAGCGAGGAGCAGGAAAAGGTCGTTCTCAAGTTTAATGCGGATAAGCTGACTATGACCCGCTTTTCTGAGCCTAAGACCATTCTTCATTTTATCAAGAATGGTCAGCATTTAGTATCTATCCCGACTCCGCTGGGTGCTCAACAGTTTTTGACGGATACTCAGCACTATCACTTAGATGCAGAAAATCAGGCTTTGGAACTTCATTATGATTTGAAAAGAGCCGACGATGATCAGCTTTTTGCTTCCTATCAGATGAAAATCGAATGGAAAGAATAAAAGTTTGAAAAATAACAGCTCTGCCTTGAAAAATACAAAAATTTTGGTATAATAAATACACTCAAGGGAGTAGCTAACGGTTTTACCGTTACAAGGTCGTCAATACGAAAGAAATTTCCGGCCTTGTATGAAATAGCGAGACTTGTTAATCAACAGGTCTCTTTTTTGTTTATTTTGAAAGAGGCCCATCAAAAGGAGGAGACATTTTGTCAAAAGAACAAAAGCGCCAAGCTTTTTATACGCAAAGTCCTGAGGAAGTTTTGCAAGCAATGGAAGCTTCCGAACAAGGGTTGACCAGCAGCCAAGCCCAGCAACGTTTGGCGGACTACGGTCGCAATGAATTGGAAGAAGGGGAGAAAAAGACTCTCTTGATGAAATTCATCGAGCAGTTCAAGGATTTGATGATTATCATCTTGTTGGTAGCGGCTATCTTGTCTGTTGTGACGTCAGGTGGAGAGGATATTGCAGATGCTGTGATTATCCTAGCCGTTGTCATCATCAATGCTATCTTTGGTGTCTATCAGGAAGGCAAAGCTGAAGAAGCCATTGCGGCTCTCAAATCTATGTCCAGCCCAGCTGCGCGTGTCCTGCGCGATGGCCATGTCACAGAGGTTGATTCTAAGGATTTGGTGCCTGGCGATATCGTCAGACTGGAAGCCGGCGATGTTGTCCCAGCGGATATGCGTCTTTTAGAAGCGAATTCCTTGAAAATCGAAGAAGCAGCTCTGACGGGTGAGTCTGTGCCAGTTGAGAAAGACTTGACTGTCGATGTAGCTGCAGATGCTGGTATTGGCGACCGGGTCAATATGGCCTTCCAAAACTCCAATGTCACTTACGGTCGAGGAGTAGGGGTTGTTGTCAATACAGGGATGTACACAGAAGTCGGTCACATCGCAGGTATGTTGCAAGATGCGGATGAAACGGACACACCGCTCAAACAAAACCTCAATAACTTGTCTAAGGTTCTGACATATGCGATCTTAGTGATTGCTGCGGTGACCTTTGTAGTTGGTGTTTTCATTCAAGGAAAAGATCCGCTTGGTGAATTGATGACATCTGTAGCCTTGGCAGTTGCGGCTATTCCAGAAGGTCTGCCTGCTATCGTTACTATCGTTCTAGCTTTGGGAACACAGGTTCTGGCTAAGCGGAATTCGATTGTCCGTAAATTGCCAGCAGTAGAAACACTTGGTTCAACTGAAATTATCGCTTCAGATAAGACCGGTACTCTGACCATGAATAAGATGACGGTTGAAAAAGTCTTTTACGACGGAGTCCTGAATGAAGCTGGGCAAGATATTGAACTTGGCTTGGAGCTGCCGCTCTTACGTTCGGTTGTCTTAGCCAATGATACCAAGATTGACCAAGAAGGGAAGCTAATTGGTGACCCAACGGAAACAGCCTTTATCCAGTATGCTTTGGACAAGGGCTATGATGTTAAAGGATTTTTAGAGAAATATCCTCGTGTGGCTGAGCTACCATTTGACTCAGACCGTAAGCTCATGTCTACCGTTCACCCATTACCAGACGGGAAATTCCTCGTGGCAGTCAAGGGAGCTCCTGACCAACTCTTGAAACGTTGTGTTGCGCGTGATAAGGCTGGAGATGTTGCAGCGATTGATGATGCTACTTCACAGCTGATTAAGTCTAATAACTCAGAAATGGCTCACCAAGCTCTGCGCGTGCTGGCTGGTGCCTACAAGATTATTGATGCAGTTCCGACTGACTTGACATCTGAAAATCTAGAAAATGATTTAATCTTTACTGGTTTAATCGGTATGATTGACCCTGAGCGTGCCGAAGCGGCAGAAGCCGTTCGTGTGGCTAAGGAAGCAGGAATCCGTCCAATCATGATCACAGGTGACCACCAAGACACAGCAGAAGCGATTGCTAAGCGCCTAGGAATCATTGAAGCTGGAGATACGGAAGACCATGTTCTGACAGGTGCTGAGCTCAACGAACTTTCAGACGAAGAATTTGAAAAAGTGGTTGGTCAATACTCTGTTTATGCGCGGGTCTCTCCTGAGCACAAGGTACGGATTGTCAAAGCTTGGCAAAACCAAGGTAAGGTCGTTGCCATGACAGGTGACGGTGTTAATGACGCCCCAGCTCTGAAGACAGCTGATATCGGTATCGGTATGGGAATTACAGGTACAGAAGTGTCTAAAGGTGCCTCTGACATGATTTTGGCAGATGATAACTTTGCGACCATTATCGTCGCAGTCGAAGAAGGACGGAAGGTCTTCTCAAACATTCAAAAGACCATTCAATATCTTCTTTCAGCTAATACAGCTGAAGTGTTGACTATCTTCCTAGCTACCTTGTTTGGTTGGGATGTCTTGCAACCAGTTCATCTGCTTTGGATCAACTTGGTAACGGATACTTTCCCAGCTATCGCTCTTGGTGTTGAACCTGCCGAGCCAGGTGTCATGACTCACAAGCCTCGTGGTCGTAAGTCTAGCTTCTTCTCTGGTGGTGTTATTAGCTCCATCATCTATCAAGGGCTATTACAAGGTGCTCTGGTGTTGGCAGTTTATGGTTATGCTATTGCTAATCCTGTTCATATTGGTGATGTAAAAGCGATCCATGCGGATGCTCTGACAATGGCTTTTGCAACTCTTGGTTTGATCCAGCTCTTCCATGCTTACAATGTGAAATCTGTTTACCAATCTATCTTTACAGTTGGACCGTTTAAGTCTAAGACCTTTAACTGGTCTATTCTGGTTTCTTTCATTCTATTGGTTTCAACCATTGTGATTGATCCGTTGGAAAAGATTTTCCATGTGACCAAGTTAGATGTGACACAATGGGCTGTTGTCCTGATCGGCAGTTTCTCTATGATTATCATTGTTGAAATTGTTAAGTTCATCCAACGTAAATTGGGTATGGACAAGAATGCTATTTAACAGCAAAAAGTCATCTGCAGATGGCTTTTTTGCGTACAAGGGGTTATAATCAACTTCAAAGAGTTCAACTCGAAAGGACGGTGAAAGTATGTATCAAAACTTACGAAAGAAGTTGGAAGAAGCTTCTCCTTTATATTATGAGGAAGAAATCTTATGGTTACTGGATCATATTGGTCATCCAGAAGCGAAAATCCGTGATGAGTTAGTCTTTTCGTCCTTGGCAAGGGGACTTCAGGCTGATTTGTTTTCAGTTGAACAGTTTCGTTTCTTGGCTCAAGAAGCAGTCAAAAGACAAGGACTTTTTTACAAGAGTGACGAAAATGGTCAAGCTACCTTAACACGCTCCTTCACGGCTTTGCTTTATGCTAATCTCTTAAACTGTGATGGTAATCCAAACTCTTTGTATTATCAGGCTTTATCAGTACAAGAAAGAACCTATTTACTAGATAAGGGGCTAAGCTATTTGTCAGTAGAAAGAGACACAAGGGGTTACTCTAGGAAATACGGTTGGGTTCATGCCTTCGCTCATGGAGCAGACTTATTGACAGAAGTGGCTTGTCATCCGGACTTTCCCTCCAGTAGGATGCCAGAGATTCTAGAGGTCATTCATCAAGTTTTTAAAAGAGTTTCAGTCCGTTTCGGAAACGATGAAGATTGGCGCTTAGCCCAGGTGCTCTATCAAGCTGTCTTAAAGAAAAAACTGTCGCAGCATGAACTTAGACTGTGGCTTCAATCACAGAGTTTTCCATTGGAAAGCAAGCAAGACTTCATTGCTTTTTCCAATTTTCGCTCCTGTTTATTAGAAGTCTATGTGCAGTTGGACAGCAAAAAACAGCTCTCAGATGAGCTGAGAACTGCTATTCAACATTTCCATTACTGAACTTCAATCACTGTTAAAGCATCTCGCAGTTCAGCTACCAGGTGTTTTTTCTTATAGTCTCTAAATTCGACTAAATCTTTAACAGCATTATAACGCTTGTGCAGGCGGTACATCTGGGGGATCTTATACTGAGGAAAGTCATTAAAAAAGTTCCGAGTCAGTTCCCATTCGCGGATGTAGCCCAGAGGACGCATATGGTAGCGGACACCTTCGATGATACGGCTTTGGTGGCGGTGATGGAGATGGCCGAAAACCACCTCTTTCACCCTGTATTTGACAAAGAGTCGATGAAAAGCTTGGCTTCCTAGGAAGGCGTTGAAGCGCTGGAAATAGGGATGGTCGTATAGAAAGTCTTGATGGGGGACAAAATGCAGAGCAACAATAATTGGGCCATCTAAAGTCATCAGCAGTTTTTCTAACTCTTGCAGCGTCTGAGCTGTAATGCTAGGGTCGTCGAGTTGACGCTCCAATCTGCGGTCAAACCAGAAATTGGTCTTGGTTCTCAGATGCTCTTTCTTGCTTTTTTCTGGAACAAAGCTGTAGTCATACCAGCCAGAAAAGCTGACGAGCTTGGTCCGGCCGAACTGCTGGACCTGAAAATCATAGTTTGAAATTTCTTGCTCAGAAAGTCCCAGCATATCGTGGTTTCCTAGGTTAAAAGAGAGGGGAATCTCTTGCTTCAAAGTTTCAAGAAAGGGCAAACTAATCTTGGTCAGGTCGTTGGATAAATCTCCAGCAATGTGTAGGTGGTCAATCCTTTCCTCTTTTAAAAGCTGGAGAAGAGCTTGGTGCTCAAAATCCCCAAACTGATTGGAGTCCAGATGGAGGTCGCTCATAAATCCGATTCTTGTCATGGTTTTAGTCTAGCACATTTTTTAAAACTTGAAAATATTTAAGCGTCTTATGGAGGGTATCGCTTCTATCTGAATCCCAAATAGATTATTAGAACCTTGTAATCCAGAATAATTCTTCCAACCCCATGTCATTATATTACTTTTTTAACAATTCCGTAACAAGCCGCTCCCATTCTTGCCTATCTACTAAAAATTGTATAAAATGAAGGTGCTTCATTATCCGATTAGGCAAATGTCTGAAAATGTGTTATAATAAAACGATATATGAAAAGAGGTATTTATGGACATTTCAGAAATTCGTCAAAAGATTGACGCAAATCGTGAAAAATTAGCTTCTTTCAGGGGGTCTCTTTGACTTAGAAGGTCTGGAAGAAGAAATTGCCATCTTAGAAAATAAGATGACAGAACCTGACTTTTGGGATGACAACATTGCAGCCCAGAAGACATCTCAAGAGCTCAATGAACTCAAGCAAACCTATGAAAATTTCCACCAGATGACCGAGCTTTTTGATGAATCGGAAATCTTGCTTGATTTTCTGGCTGAGGACGACTCAGTTCAAGAAGAGCTGGAAGAAAAGTTGACCGAGCTTGAGAAAATGATGACCAGCTATGAGATGACTCTCTTGCTGTCGGAGCCTTATGATAATAACAACGCCATTCTTGAAATTCACCCAGGATCTGGTGGAACAGAGGCTCAAGATTGGGGCGATATGCTGCTGCGGATGTACACACGCTTTGGCAATGCCAAGGGCTTCAAGGTAGAAGTCTTGGACTATCAGGCTGGCGATGAGGCTGGTATTAAGTCAGTGACTCTTTCCTTTGAAGGGCCGCATGCTTATGGTCTGCTTAAGTCAGAAATGGGTGTTCACCGCTTGGTTCGGATTTCGCCATTTGACTCGGCGAAACGTCGTCATACTTCCTTTACCTCAGTAGAGGTTATGCCAGAGTTGGACGATACTATTGAAGTAGAGGTCCGTGATGATGACATTAAGATGGATACTTTCCGTTCAGGCGGAGCCGGCGGACAAAACGTCAATAAGGTATCAACTGGTGTGCGATTGACCCATATTCCGACAGGAATTGTCGTACAGTCTACCGTTGACCGGACCCAGTATGGCAACCGTGACCGGGCTATGAAAATGCTGCAGGCTAAGCTCTATCAGTTGGAGCAAGAGAAAAAAGCAGCAGAAGTCGACTCGCTCAAGGGAGATAAAAAAGAGATTTCTTGGGGCAGTCAGATTCGTTCTTATGTCTTCACTCCTTATACCATGGTCAAAGATCATCGAACCAGCTATGAAGTGGCTCAGGTAGATAAGGTTATGGACGGAGACTTAGACGGCTTTATTGATGCCTATTTAAAATGGAGACTCAACTAAAAACAGAGTGAAATCGCTAGATAAAAACTCTGATGAAAGGAATTGTACTAATTCATGTCAATGATTGAAATGAAAGACGTTGTTAAAAAGTATGACAACGGGACAACTGCTCTACGTGGTGTATCTATACATATCGAACCAGGTGAATTTGCCTATATTGTAGGTCCATCAGGAGCAGGTAAATCAACCTTTATTCGACTCCTCTATCGTGAAATTAAAATCGATAAAGGAAACCTTGCTGTAGCAGGGTTTAACTTGGGAAAAATCAAGAAACGGGATATTCCAATGCTGCGCCGTAGAGTTGGTGTGGTTTTCCAAGACTATAAACTACTTCCTAAAAAGACCGTTTATGAGAATATTGCCTATGCCATGGAAGTTATCGGTGAGCGTCGTAGAAATATCAAGAAACGCGTCATGGAAGTTTTGGATCTGGTTGGCCTTAAGCACAAGGTCCGTTCCTTCCCTAATGAGCTATCAGGGGGAGAACAGCAGCGGATTGCGATTGCGCGTGCCATTGTCAACAATCCTCAGGTCTTGATTGCTGACGAGCCGACTGGTAACTTGGACCCAGATAATTCATGGGAAATCATGAATTTGCTGGAGCGCATTAACCTGCAAGGAACTACAGTTCTGATGGCGACTCACAATAGTCAGATTGTAAATACCCTACGTCACCGCGTCATTGCTATCGAAAATGGTCGTGTGGTGCGTGATGAGGCGGAAGGAGAATACGGATACGATGATTAGAAGGTTTTTCCGTCATTTGATTGAATCGCTTAAGAGCCTTAAGCGGAATGGTTGGATGACAGTCGCAGCTGTGAGTTCAGTTACGATTACTCTCAGTTTAGTTGCTATCTTTGCCTCTGTTATTTTAAATACCGCGAAGCTAGCGTCTGATATTTCAAACAACGTTCGTATTGTTGTCTATATGCGCAAAGACATCGCTGACAACAGCAAAACAATCGTTAAAGAAGGTCAGACAGTTAAAAATAATGATTACCACAAGATTTATGACGCCCTAACTTCAATGGATCATGTCTCAAAGGTTACTTACTCAAGTAAAGAAGAGCAGTATGAAAAGCTGACAGAGACGATGGGAAGTGAATGGAAGGTCTTTGAGGGGGATTCAAACCCACTTTATGACGCTTACATTGTCGATACGACAGAGCATAAATACGTAGATTCTGTTGCGGCAGAAGCCAAGAAGCTGGAAGGCGTTTCGGAAGTGCAGGATGGTGGAGCTAATACGAAAAAGCTCTTTGCTCTATCTGATTTTATTCGAGTATGGGGACTGGTAGGAGCAGGCTTGCTCATCTTTATTGCAGTCTTCCTGATTTCCAATACCATTCGGATTACCATTATTTCACGGAGTCGTGAGATTCAGATTATGCGCTTAGTGGGTGCAAAAAACAGCTATATCCGCGTTCCCTTCCTCTTTGAAGGCGCTTGGATTGGTTTGCTAGGTTCAGTTTTGCCAGTAGTTTTAGTTTATTTTGGTTATAATATGGCCTATCAAACCATGAATAAAAATCTCGTTGCGCAAAATCTTTCCATGATTGAGCCACACCTGTTTGTCCCTGCTATGATTGGGGCTGTATCAGTCTTGGGAATCTTTATCGGTTCACTTGGTTCATCCATTTCTATGAGACGCTTCTTGAAGATTTAATAAAAAAACAGCCTACAAAGGCTGTTCGGATTGAAAACAAACATCATTTGGTGTTTGTTTTTTTATTGCATTAAAAATATAAATTATTGTTATCGCTTTGTTTTCGGTAGGCCGAGGCTGATTATAATGAGGGTAAAAAAGAATGCAGACAAGAGGCCTTTTGTGGTACTGTTTAGAAAAGGCTTGTCAAAAACATAAAAATTATAAGCAGAAAAACCTAATCCAAGGAGAGTTATCATAGCTGAAATAGCCAGCAGAATTAACCAAATTTTTCTTTTATCCATCATGAAGACCATCCTTTGTTTTCTATGGACTAAGTATATCATAATAAGCAAAAAGCGACAAGACATGGAAGTCCGATTGTAGAGTATATTTCCTGACTTTTCATTCTAATTTCATCTGCAGATGTAGAAATAGTCATTTACTAGATAAAAATGAGGCAGTCTTGATTTCTGCCTCGTTATTAGTTTATTAGAAAAATGGATTGAAATTCTTTTCGTGACCAATCGTTGTGTCATTTCCATGGCCGGGATAGACACGATAGTCTTTGGGCAAGACAAATAATTCTTCGCGGATGCCAGCAAGGAGCTGGTCCATATTACCAGTCGGTAGATCTGTACGGCCGATGGTTTCACGGAAGAGAGCATCACCAGTCAGAACGACCTGATCTTCTGGGAAAATAATGGAAACTCCTCCGATAGAATGACCAGGTGTCTGCACAGCATAGAAATGAAAGTCGTCCAGTTGGTAGTCTTGGTGATAGGTGAAATAATGTTCGGCAGGTCTGAGAATGACATCTTCCAAATCTGCATGGCGGTCAAGACCAGATAGATTATCAGTAGGAGTATAGAGCCAGCTTGCTTCGCTCTCCGCTACATAGACGGGCGGATTGGCAAAGTTATCTCGGACCTTATCCAGACTCATGATATGATCGTAATGCGTATGAGTCAGTAAAATAGCTGTGATGGGCTTAGCAATTTCTTCTAGCTTGCGTTGGATTTTTCGCCAGTCGCTGCCGGGGTCAACTACGATGACATGACGGTCATTTTCAAGGATATAAGTGTTTTCAAAAGCGATGAGATTGACAATTTTGTGAACTTTCATTGGGCTTCCTCTGTGTATGTTTTCTCAATAAAGAGTGTAACAAAAAAGCAGAAATTTTGCACAAAATTTATTTTGAGGCTCAGCTTATTTTCAGATGTCTCAGGCTGGCATTTGTGATATAATCATAGCAGTATGACACAATCGAACTATAAATATGCTGTCATCGACTTGGAGGCTACAAGTGCGAACAGCAATGCAAAAATTATTCAAATCGGCATTGTCATCATTGAAAACGGGGTGATTTGCCAAACGTATGAAACAGATGTGAATCCGCATGAGGACTTGGATGAGCATATTAAACAGCTGACAGGATTGGATGATCAGCGCTTACGCCAAGCTCCGGACTTCTCACAGGTTGCCCGTGAAGTTTATGAGCTGATTGAGGATGCGATTTTTGTCGCTCATAATGTCAAGTTTGATGCCAATCTATTGGCAGAAGCTCTCTTTTGGGAAGGCTTTGACTTGCTGACTCCGAGAGTGGATACGGTGGAATTGGCTCAGGTTTTCTATCCGACTTTTGATAAATATGCCTTGGGGAACCTGTGCGAACTTCTGGAGATTCCTCTGGAAAATGCTCATACCGCTTTAGCAGATGCTCAGGCGACAGCTCAGTTATTTCTAAAAATCCAGGAAAAGATGGCAGGACTGCCAAAGGCTTTGCTGGAGAAGGTGCTGGAATTTTCCGATAGTCTTATCTATGAGTCACGGTTAGCGATCGAAGAGATTTTTCAGTCGATGCCAGACTATTCTGGTCAGGCTTTGCAGGAGACGCATGGTATCTTTTTGAAAAAGCCGAAAATCTTGCCGCCTGAGAAGAAACTTTCGCAGGACTTTCTGACAAATCTTTATCTGCTGGGGCTGGACGAGCGCCCTGAGCAGCTGACATTTGCGCAATATGTGACTGAGGCGCATAGTCAGACTGCGGCTAGCTTTTTGGAGGCCCAGACAGGGCTTGGAAAGACTTTTGGTTATTTATTGCCCATTTTGGCTCATGGTCAGGATAGAGCCCTGGTGACCGTTCCAACGAAGATTTTACAGGATCAACTGATACAAAAAGAAGGTCGACTCTTAGAGGAAGTCTTTCATATCTCCTTTCATAATCTCAAAAGTCCCGAAAATTATCTGAAATTAGATTATTTTTATCAAAGTCTCTCGGTCTTGGATGATAATCGACTTGTTAATCGTTGCAAAATGCAGCTTTTGGTTTGGCTGACAGAGACGGAGACGGGTGATTTAAATGAAATCGGTCAGGCTTATCGTTTCGAGTCTTACTTTAGCCAGATACGCCATGATGGGAAATTAAGTAAGTATTCGCTCTTTTATGAAGAGGATTTTTGGCGACTGGGGCAGGTCAAGGCGGCTAGCAGTCGTGTCGTGATTACCAATCATGCTTATCTTTTGACGCGCCTTGAAGATGACCAGTCTTTGCTGGACAATCGGATGCTGGTGGTGGACGAGGCTCAAAAAATGTTTTTTGCCTTGGAAAGTTTTTCGCAGGCCAGTATCAATTTGACCAAGCAATTGCAAACTATCAGCCAAGCTCTGCAGACAGAAAAACAGATTTTACAAGAACGCCTCTTGCAAAGCATCCAATTTGAATTGGCAGATGCTGCTGAAAAGCATCGGGGCAAGATCAGTGAATTGGATTCACAGAAGATAGCCAAGCTGCGTCAAGATGTGTCTGAGCTGGATGAAAGCTTGCTACCAGAGCTCAGGGAATTGTTTTCAACCAAGTACCAATACTACTGGCTAACGGAAGAACAGTTGACCGATCATCGGCTAATTAAGCTTCATGCTGGGCGCTCAGAACTCATGAGATTTAAGGATTTCCTGCCTGAGACAGTTAAGGTTATCTTAGTCTCCTCTACTTTAGAGATTAGTTCCAAGGTGAATTTGCCTCAATTACTAGGTTTTGAGGATTATCATTTTTATAAACTTCCTCAGCAAAAGAAGCCCCTGCAGAAACTTTTCTTAGATCTAGATTTTCCAGATGTGGTGGAGTTATCAACGCAGGAATACGCTGAGAGGATTGTTACAAGCTTAGAGAGCTTGGCTCCACTGAATCTGCCAATGGTGGTTCTCTTTACCTCCAAGGATTTATTGCTGGCCACTTCAGACCAGCTGACCTTGCCGCATTTGGCCCAGTATAAGAATGGCGAGCCAGCCAATATCAAGCGACGTTTTGACAAGGGAGAGGCACCCATCTTGCTAGGAGCAGGCAGTTTCTGGGAAGGAGCGGATTTTGCTCAGCAAGAGCAAATCATTCAGCTCATCACGCGGATTCCTTTTGATAATCCCAAAGATTTCTTTGTGCAAAAAATCAATCACCATCTGAAGGCAGAAGGCAAAAATCCTTTTTACGATTATCAGTTGCCGTCAGCTATTTTACGATTGAAGCAGGCCATGGGGCGAACCCGTCGCAATGAACACCAAAAGTCGGCGGTTATTCTCTTGGACAAGCGTATTTCAACCAAGCGCTACGGTCGGCAGATCCAGCAAAATCTGAATCAATTGGCATCTCTAGAAATGCTGTCGCAGCGGGATATTGTAAAGGAATTAAAAGAATTTTTCGATTAAAACTGCTTGAAAACAGTCAATTTTATCTGGCTGTTTTTCTAAATGATTGCAATTTTCTAGGCTACTGATGCCAAAAATCTGCTATAATGAAGAGAATAGGAAGAAGGTTATGACGTGAAAAAGAATCTACCAGGAATTGCTCTATCGTTTGCGATAGCGGCTGTTTCCATTTGTTTAGGAAATTGGTTTCCGCTGATTGGATCCAGTGTGTTTGCCATCGTTTTAGGAATTTTGCTCAGTAATTTATGGAAACTTCCAGATGCCTTTCAGCCGGGCTTGACCTATGCAGGAAAGAAACTGCTTCAATATTCTATTATCTTTTTAGGTTTTTCCATGTCCATCGGCAAGGTTTCTGCGACGGGTTTATCTTCTTTGAAGATTAGTCTTTTAACCATTTTGATTGCTTTCTTAGCGGCCTATGCAGCTGGAAAGTTCTTCAAGATGAGACGTGTTTTAACCATTTTGATTGGCTTTGGAACGGCTATTTGCGGTGGATCGGCTATTGCAGCAGCTTCGCCTATTTTAGAAGCAGAAGAAGAGGATATCGCTCTTTCCATTGCAACCATCTTCTTTTTCAATATTTTAGCTGTTTTCATCTTTCCTTTTCTGGGCCATCTTATGCAAATGTCTGATGTCTATTTTGGGACTTGGGCAGGGACGGCCATCAATGATACTTCGTCAGTCGTTGCGGCAGGTTATACTTACAGTCAAGCGGCGGGAGATTTGGCAACCATTGTCAAACTGAGCCGAGCCTTGATGATTGTACCCGCCTGTCTCATCTTTGCAGGCTATCGCTATGTCCGAGATAAGCGGTCGGCTCAAAAAGTAGACCTCAAGAAGATTTTTCCTTGGTTTATTTTGTGGTTTGTCTTGGCTTCTGTAGTGAGTAGTTTGGGAATTTTCCCATCAAATCTAGTTCCTTACACGAAGCTGTTGTCCCAATGGCTGATGGCTATGGCCTTAGCCGGGATTGGAGCCAAGGTGTCATTCAAACAGTTCAAGGAAGCTGGAGCGGGACCATTATTAACCGGAGCTTTTGCTTGGTTCTGCGTCGCAGTTTCTAGCTTGATTATCCAATATTTTTTGTAAGAAAGGAAAATTATGCCTTCACAGCAAAGAACATTTGAATCTAGGATTGATTACAGCTTGCTTTTACCTGTCTTGCTCTTACTATCGATCGGAGTTACGGCTATTTATATAGCGGTTAGCCATGATTATCCAAATAATGTCTTGCAGATTGTTGGTCAGCAAGTAGTTTGGATTTTATTAGGCTTTCTGATTAGCTTTATCGTTATGTTTTTTAACACTAAGTTTCTTTGGAAGATGACGCCTTTTCTGTATCTTTTAGGCTTAGGACTTATGGTTCTTCCGCTTGTATTTTATAGTGAGAGCTTAGTGGCTTCTACAGGGGCAAAAAACTGGGTATCTATTCGCGGTGTTACTCTCTTTCAGCCATCTGAATTTATGAAAATCTCATATATTTTGATGCTGTCACGAGTTGTAGTGAAGTTTCTGCAGCAAAATAAGAACTATGAGCGAACCATTGCTTTAGATCTCTTTTTGATTGTAAAATTAGCATTATATACCTTGCCGGTTTTGTTGCTTTTGGCCTTGCAGAGTGATTTGGGGACAGCCCTAGTATTTGCTGCGATTTACTGCGGCATTGTCCTCTTATCTGGTGTTTCGTGGAAGATTATTCTACCGGTTTTCTTGACAGTATCCCTTCTTTTTACTGTCTTTATGTTGATCTTTATTTCAAATGGTGGCCGTGCTTTTCTCCATGGTTTAGGGATGCCGACTTACCAGATCAATCGGATCTCAGCCTGGCTCCATCCTTTTGAATATGCTCAGACAGTAACCTATCAGCAGGCACAGGGACAGATTGCTATTGGAAGTGGAGGTTTGTTAGGTCAAGGATTTAATGTCTCAAATCTTCTAGTACCTGTCCGTGAAAGTGATATGATTTTCACCGTGATTGCAGAGGATTTTGGTTTTCTTGGTTCGAGTTTGGTGATTGTGATTTATCTGTTCTTGATTCATCGTATGCTTCAGATTACTATTAAGTCCAACAATCAGTTCTACACCTATATCTCGACCGGTCTCATTATGATGCTGCTCTTTCATATTTTTGAAAATATTGGTGCTGTGACAGGGATTTTGCCTTTGACAGGGATTCCGCTTCCTTTTATTTCCCAAGGTGGCTCCTCCATCGTCAGCAATCTCATCGGAATCGGTCTCCTACTGTCTGTCTCTTATCAAAATAGCTTGGAAGAGGAGAAGCATGCCGTGACTCTGTCTGTTCGTAAAAAGATTGTACTTAGAAAAATAAAATAAGAAGTGGATACCTTGTATCCTAGAAAGGTGTTTTAGATGAAAAAAGTAGCTCTCATGTTAGCCAATGGCTTTGAAGAAATTGAAGCCCTCGCCGTTGTCGATGTCTTGCGTCGTGCAGGCTTCATCTGTGATATGATTGGTTTTGAGGAGGCTGTGACAGGCTCTCATCAGATTACTGTCAAAGCCGATCAAGTCTGGAATGGGAATCTATCTGCTTATGATATGGTTGTTCTTCCAGGCGGTATGCCAGGATCAACAAATCTGCGAGATGATGAGCGCTTGATGGAAGTTCTACAGGAATTTCAAGCAGAAGATAAATTTGTCGCAGCAATCTGTGCCGCTCCGATCGCTCTTGACCGCGCAGGTCTGCTGAATGGCAAGAACTTTACTTGCTACGATGGAGTAGAAGCAAACATTGAGAATGGTAGCTATCAGAAGCAGACCGTTGTCGTGGATGGAAAGCTAATCACCAGCCGTGGCCCATCCACAGCCCTGCCTTTTGCCTATGAGTTGGTTCACCAGCTAGGCGGAGATGCGGATCAATTGGCAAGTTCTATGCTTTTTAAAGACGTTTTTGAGAAGTAAAAAATTCACTCGATTTTCGAGTGAATTTTTTCTGTCTAAGTTGGATGAAAAATCTATGAAAATATGCTATTTCATCATAAATAAAAGCCCTTTTTTTCAAAAAATATGATATAATAAAGGGTATGAATTATCAAGATTACATCTGGGATTTGGGTGGGACTCTCTTGGATAATTATGAGACTTCAACCGCAGCTTTTGTCCATACTTTGCAGGACTTTGGTCTGACTGCGAGTCATGATGAAGTTTATAAGGCTCTCAAGGTCTCAACAGAGTATGCAGTCTGCCAGTTTGCCCCTGGAAATAAGGAATTTTTAAAGGCTTATAAGGCGAATGAAGCCAAGGAATTAGAACATCCGATTTTGTTTGAGGGAGCTTCAGAATTATTAGCACAAATTATTCAGCAGGGTGGTAGAAATTTTTTGATTTCTCACCGAGATGATCAGGTGTTAGAGATTTTGCAGAAGACGCAGATTGGTCTTTATTTTACAGAAGTAGTGACAGCTACTAATGGTTTTAAACGCAAGCCAGACCCTGAGTCTATGCTGTATTTAAAAGATAAATACCAGATTGAGTCTGGTCTGGTTATCGGAGATCGGCCGATTGATATCGAAGCTGGTCAGGCGGCGGGCTTTAGCTGCTATCTTTTTGATAATATGAAAAATCTTGAAGAATTTGTAGATATTGAACTAGAAAAGGAATAACATGACAGAAGAAAAGCAACAAGACATACAAGCGCAAGAATATGACGCCAGTCAGATTCAGGTCTTGGAGGGCTTAGAAGCCGTTCGGATGCGCCCTGGTATGTATATCGGTTCGACCTCCAAGGAAGGTTTGCACCACTTAGTATGGGAAATTGTTGACAATTCGATTGATGAAGCCTTGGCTGGCTTTGCCACTCACATTCAAGTTTTTATTGAAAAAGATAATTCGATTACAGTTGTTGACGATGGTCGAGGCATTCCGGTTGATATTCAGGAGAAAACAGGCCGCCCGGCTGTGGAAACCGTCTTTACTGTCCTTCACGCTGGAGGAAAATTCGGCGGTGGTGGCTACAAGGTCTCAGGAGGTCTGCACGGTGTAGGCTCTTCCGTTGTAAATGCCCTGTCCACTCAGCTGGATGTCCGTGTTTATAAAAACGGCCAGATTCATTACCAAGAATACCGTCGCGGTCATGTAGTCGCTGATCTAGAAGTCATCGGTGAGACCGATCGTACAGGTACGACCGTTCACTTTACGCCAGATCCAGAGATTTTCACTGAAACAGTAGAATTTGACTTTGAAAAGCTCAATAAGCGGGTGCAGGAACTGGCCTTCCTCAACCGTGGTCTCAGAATTTCCATCACAGATAAGCGGGATGGAATGGAGCAGGCCAAGGATTACCACTATGAGGGTGGGATTGCCAGCTATGTCCAATACATCAATGAAAATAAGGATGCAATCTTTGATACGCCGATTTACACTGACGGCGAAATGGACGATATTACGGTTGAAGTCGCTATGCAGTATACGACTGGCTACCATGAAACAGTCATGAGCTTTGCCAATAACATCCACACCCACGAGGGTGGAACGCATGAGCAAGGCTTCCGGACCGCCTTGACACGAGTTATAAATGACTATGCCAAGAAAAACAAGCTTCTCAAAGAAAACGAGGACAATTTGACTGGGGAAGATGTTCGTGAGGGTCTGACAGCGGTCATCTCTGTCAAACACCCTAACCCTCAGTTTGAAGGTCAGACCAAGACCAAGCTGGGCAATAGCGAAGTGGTCAAGATTACTAATCGCCTCTTTAGTGAAGCTTTCTCAGATTTCCTTTTGGAAAATCCTGCGGTGGCTCGGAAAATTGTCGAAAAGGGAATTTTGGCTTCTAAGGCCAGAATTGCTGCTAAGCGAGCTCGGGAAGTAACCCGCAAGAAGTCTGGTTTAGAAATCTCTAATCTGCCAGGAAAATTGGCTGATTGCTCGTCCAACAACCCACAGGAAACAGAACTCTTCATCGTGGAGGGGGACTCAGCGGGTGGTTCAGCTAAGTCTGGGCGTAACCGTGAATTTCAGGCTATTTTGCCGATTCGCGGTAAAATTCTCAACGTTGAAAAAGCCAGCATGGATAAGATTCTGGCTAATGAAGAAATCCGCAGCCTCTTTACTGCTATGGGAACGGGCTTTGGAGCTGACTTTGATGTCAGCAAGGCTCGCTATCATAAATTAGTCATCATGACTGATGCGGATGTGGATGGAGCTCACATTCGGACTTTGCTCCTAACTTTGATTTACCGCTACATGAAGCCGGTTCTGGAAGCAGGCTATGTCTACATCGCCCAACCACCCATCTACGGTGTCAAGGTCGGCAGCGAGGTAAAAGAATACATCCAGCCAGGTGCTAATCAAGAAGAAGAACTGCAAGCTGCTCTCGAGCGCTATAGTGAAGGTCGCTCTAAGCCGACGATTCAGCGCTACAAAGGTCTGGGAGAAATGGATGACCATCAGTTGTGGGAAACGACCATGAACCCAGAACACCGTCTAATGGCGCGAGTTTCGGTGGATGATGCAGCAGAAGCTGACAAGATTTTTGACATGCTGATGGGGGACCGTGTTGAACCTCGTCGTGACTTTATTGAAAAAAATGCAGTATATAGCACACTTGATGTCTAAAAAGTTAGAAAAAACAACCATTACAAATGAATTTGTGATATAATCAATATGTTTGCTTTTTAGTAAAAGAATGAAGGAGTTTTATATGTCTAATGGACTGATTATTCTCATTATTGTAGTAGCAGCACTATTAATTTTAGGCTATTTTACTGCTATCTATATGAGAAAACGAAATGAAGCGAAGCTTCGAAGTTTGGAGGAGAAAAAAGAGGAACTTTACAATCTTCCTGTGAATGATGAAGTGGAAGAAGTTAAAAATTTACATTTGATTGGTCAAAGTCAAGTGACTTTCCGTGAATGGAATCAAAAATGGGTAGACCTCTCTTTAAATTCATTTGCTGATATTGAGAACAATCTCTTTGAGGCAGAGGGCTACAATAATTCTTTCCGTTTCCTCAAAGCCAAGCATGCGATTGAAAACATTGAAAGCCAAATTGATTTAATCAGTGAAGATATTCATGCGATTCGTCAAGCTTTAGAAGATCTGAAGAAACAAGAATCTAAAAATAGCGGACGGGTCTTACATGCCCTAGATCTATTTGAAAATTTGCAGCATACTGTGGCTAGCAATCCTGACGCTTATGGACGAGCTCTTGCAGAAATTCAGAAGCAAATGGAAAATATTGAGTCTGATTTCTCTCAATTTGTTACTCTCAATTCTTCAGGGGATCCTGTGGAAGCGGCAGAAATCTTAGACAAAACAGAAGATCGTATCCTAGCATTGACACAGATCGTCGAAAAAGTTCCAGCAATTGTAGAAGACTTGACTGAGAAATTACCAGATCAATTAGAAGATTTGGAGTCTGGCTACCGTAAATTATTGGAAACCAATTATCATTTTATTGAGACTGACTTAGAGGCGCGTTTCCAACAACTTCGTGCTAGTTTGAAACGAAATGAAGAAAATCTTGCGGCTTTGGAGTTGGATAATGCCTTGTATGAGAATGAACAAATTCAAGAGGAAATCGATGCTCTGTATGCCATCTTTACTCGAGAGATTGAGGCTCATAAAGTCGTTGAGAAGTTGGTGAACTACCTTCCTGACTATTTAGAACACACTAAAGAGAATAACCAACAGCTTCAAAGCGAAATGGAACGTTTATCACATTCCTTCTTGCTACCAGAACCTGAAATAAATCATATCAAGGATTTGAAATCTGAATTATCTGCTCAAGAAGCAGTGGTACACTCTTCACTTGAAGATACAGCTGAAATGAAGAAACCTTTCTCATTGGTTAGAGAAGAGTTGGAAGCTATTCAAGATCGATTGAAAGAAATCGAAGATGAACAGATTGAACTTGGTGAGCAACTAGAAAAGATCGAAAAAGACGATGTCAATGCCCGTCAAAAAGTTACGATTTACGCCAATAAATTGCATACGATTAAGCGATTTATGGAAAAACGTAACTTACCGGGTATTCCAGAGTCCTTCTTAACAATTTTCTTTGGAGCAAGCGACTATATTGAGGAGCTGGCTAGAGAGTTGGAGGCAACTCGTGTGAATATCGAATCTGTTAACCGCTGGTTAGAGATTCTGGCAAATACAATGAATGAATTGGAAGAAGAGACATACCGAATCGTTCGAAATTCTACCTTAACAGAGCAGTTGCTACAATACTCTAACCGTTATCGTTCCTTCGATGATAATGTGCAGGCAGCCTTCAATGAATCCCTTCATGCCTTTGAAGTTGAATTTGATTATGCAAAATCTTTGGAAATTATTTCAAAAGCCTTGGATATTGTTGAGCCTGGAGTTTCAGCTCGTTTTATCAATTCATATGAAAAAACACGCGAAAATATTCGCTTCTAAGAAAGTTCCTTCGAGAACTTTTTTCTTTGCGATCTTGCTTGTTTTGCGATTAAAAATCCTGTATAATACAACAAATCACAGAAAATATGAGGTGAGTAGATGAGTCAGGTCACAGGTTTATTGGTGATGGATGTAGATAGCACTCTTATTATGGAAGAGGGCATTGATTTATTGGGCGAGGAAGCAGGAGTTGGGGAGCAAGTCGCTGCTATCACTGAGCGAGCCATGCGCGGAGAATTGGATTTCGAGGCTGCCTTACGGGAGAGGGTTTCACTTTTGGCGGGACTTCCGGAAACTATCTTTTCTCAAATAGCTGATAAGATTCATTTCACACCTGGTGCTAAAAAATTAGTAGATGAGCTGCATGCACGGGGCTACAAGGTTGGCTTGGTGTCAGGTGGCTTTCATGAAACGGTGGATAGACTGGCAGAGGAGCTAGGAATTGACTATGTAAAGGCCAATCGCTTAGAAATCAAGAACGGCTTCCTGACAGGTCGTGTTTTAGGAGAGATTGTTAGCAAAGATACCAAAGTTCAGATGCTGAAAGAATGGGCTCAAGAAAACAATTTGGAATTAGATCAAACCATTGCCATGGGAGATGGCGCCAATGATTTGCCTATGATTCAAACGGCAGGCATCGGAATTGCTTTTAATGCCAAGCCAATTGTAAGAGAGCAAGCGCCCTATCAAATCAATGTTTATGACCTCTATCAGGTAATGGATATTTTGGATGGGAAGGAAAAATAGGAGGCACGATGCATATCTTGTTAGCACCAGATTCTTTTAAGGAAAGTTTGTCTGCTGTTCAAGTAGCAGAAGCCTTGAAAGAAGGTTTTTCCCAAGCTTTGCCAGAGGCGGCTTTTGACTTACTGCCTATTGGAGATGGCGGCGAAGGGACTGTGGCTGCCTTGATTTCGGCTATGAAGCTAAAAGAGTTTCGCCATTGGGTAACCGGACCTTTCGGCCAGCCAGTCGAAATGAAATATGCAAGACAAGAGCAGCTAGCGCTTTTTGAAATGGCAGATTTAGTGGGACTGGCTTTAATTCCTAAGGAAAAACGTAATCCCTTAAGTTTAGAAACCAGAGGTCTGGGGGAGCTGATCCTTCATTTGGTCGAACATGGAGTCAAAAAGATTTTAGTCGGTGTTGGAGGCTCGGCGACGAATGATGGAGGCATCGGTATGGCAGCCGGTCTGGGCTATGAATTTTTTGATGAAAACAATCATCGACTGCGACCTATCGGTTCCTCTCTAGGGAGAGTTGCCCGAATTTCTGCGGAACGTGTTCCAACTTTCCTGAATGATATAGAAATCGAAATTTTGACAGATGTGTCCAATCCTTTATGTGGGCAGCAGGGAGCGACTCAGGTATTTGGACGACAGAAAGGCTTGTCTGAATGGCTTCTTTCATCTGTCGATCAGGAAATGAGGAAGTTCTATGAACTGGCCAATCCGCAGATTTTCACCCAAGCTGGTGCTGGTGCCGGAGGAGGCATGGCAGCAGGGCTGGTCACATTTGCCAAGGGGAAAGTCGTGTCAGGAATTGATACCTGTCTGGATTTGTTGGATTTTGACCGCAGGGTTAAAGAAGCGGACTTGGTTGTTGTCGGTGAGGGGCGCATGGATAAGCAGTCTTTGGCGGGAAAGGCCCCAGTTGGAATCGCAAGGAGGACGCCAAAAGAGATTCCCGTTCTTGCGATCTGTGGCAGTTTGGCTGATGATTTGCCTCCATTTCCTAAGGAGAATATCCATGCAGCTTTTCCCATTATCTCGCAAGTGGTGGATTTGGACGTAACCTTAGCTCAAGCGAGGGAAAATCTGGTTCGTACAGCTCGCAATATTGGCAACCTATTAGCCATCAAAAAAAGAGAGTGGGACAGAAATCGGTAATTCGTTAGAATTCGATTTCGTCGTCCCACCTCCGCACAGTTGAGCAGGGATGTAAAAGCTGATGAAATCAGCGTAGTAGAGCCCGCTCAACCACTGCGTCTTGCTCGACAATCCAAAGACAATTAAGAGGCTAGGACTTTTGTCCCAGCCTCTTTTTCAGTAAATATTCGATCTCTTTGACGATTAAGCCGTTTGTAAATTCAAATAGATCGCAGGAAAGGTCTCCGTGGTCATTGACCAAAACTGTTAGAATCCGACTTTGCTCGGAATTGGTGTGATAGTATTGGCAACTAAACTGTGTGGAACTATTCTGATAAGCCTCCTGTATCCTGTGGAGGTAGGCTTCTTTTCCCTGAATGATTTCTGAGGATTCTCCATGCAGCTCCCAGACGACATGCTCGTCTAAAAGAGTTTGATAAATGTCCCAATTACGCTGATTTTCCGCCTCGAAAAAGGTAAATAATTTCTCTAAATTTGTCATTTATGAAACATTTTTTTCCAAAGGGAGGTCTTCTTGAGGGGAGATGGTTTACTATCTGCTGGGTGGAGGACATCGGCAAATTGCTTGCTCAAGTCCTTTTCTTCCACAGTCACAGGACGATCGCTATGGATTACCAAGCCAAAAGGAGAGGATTGGCAAAAAGCGGAGACAATGGTGGCCTCACAGCCTAAGTCTTTGGCGGTTTTTAGGTAGAAAACCTGCTGGCTGGATATGACTTCAGGCGATATTTTGACTGTGACGGGCTGGTAGCTTTCAGTGATCTTCTCAACTATTTCTTTAAAATGCTGCTTTAGAAGAGTAGAATTGGCATCAGAAATAGAGCAGTAGCCAATCACCCGCTCTTCAAAAGTTTCCAGAAATTTGCGTTGTTCATCAGGATTGAGCTTAGCATTTCCCTGAGATTTTTCCATGATAATGTTATTTAGATCTGTCATGTTTCTAGTATATCATAAATAAAGGACTTCTGATTTTCAAACTGTTAAGAAAAAGATAGGATGTAACCGATTGCA
Organism: Streptococcus sp. 27098_8_113; assembly: GCF_041432545.1. Classification (NCBI taxonomy): domain Bacteria; kingdom Bacillati; phylum Bacillota; class Bacilli; order Lactobacillales; family Streptococcaceae; genus Streptococcus; species Streptococcus sp. 27098_8_113. Next base: position 27,957 of record NZ_JAPVZU010000003.1, read on the forward strand.
TTTCAAAAATTGTGATTTTTCAAGCAAAGCTGCTGTTTTTCCTTGAAAAAAAAGCGCTTTTGAGGTATCATAGACTAGTAAATAATTTTAAACAATAAGGAGAGTCAAAATGTCAATTATTACTGATGTTTATGCTCGCGAAGTCCTCGACTCACGCGGTAACCCAACACTTGAAGTAGAAGTTTATACTGAATCAGGTGCTTTCGGACGTGGTATGGTTCCTTCAGGAGCTTCTACTGGTGAACACGAAGCAGTTGAACTTCGTGATGGTGACAAATCTCGTTACGGCGGTCTTGGTACACAAAAAGCAGTTGACAACGTGAACAACGTTATCGCTGAAGCTATTATCGGTTACGATGTTCGTGACCAACAAGCTATCGACCGTGCAATGATCGCTTTGGACGGTACTCCAAACAAAGGTAAATTGGGTGCGAACGCAATCCTTGGTGTGTCTATCGCTGTAGCTCGTGCTGCTGCTGACTACCTTGAAATCCCACTTTACAGCTATCTTGGTGGATTCAACACTAAGGTTCTTCCAACTCCAATGATGAACATCATCAATGGTGGTTCTCACTCAGACGCTCCAATCGCTTTCCAAGAATTCATGATCGTACCTGCTGGTGCACCATCATTCAAAGAGGCTCTTCGTTGGGGTGCTGAAATCTTCCACGCTCTTAAGAAAATCCTTAAATCTCGTGGTTTGGAAACTGCTGTTGGTGACGAAGGTGGATTTGCTCCTCGTTTCGAAGGAACTGAAGATGGCGTAGAAACTATCATTGCTGCTATCGAAGCTGCTGGTTATGTTCCAGGTAAAGACGTATTTATCGGATTTGACTGTGCTTCATCAGAATTCTACGATAAAGAACGTAAAGTATACGACTACACTAAATTCGAAGGTGAAGGAGCTGCTGTACGTACTGCTGCAGAACAAATCGACTACCTTGAAGAATTGGTAAACAAATATCCAATCATCACTATCGAAGATGGTATGGACGAAAACGACTGGGATGGTTGGAAAGCTCTTACTGAACGTCTTGGTGGTAAAGTTCAATTGGTTGGTGACGACTTCTTCGTAACAAACACTTCTTACCTTGAAAAAGGTATTGCAGAAGGTGCTGCTAACTCAATCCTTATCAAAGTTAACCAAATCGGTACTCTTACTGAAACATTCGACGCTATCGAAATGGCGAAAGAAGCTGGTTACACTGCCGTTGTATCACACCGTTCAGGTGAAACTGAAGATTCAACAATCGCTGATATCGCAGTTGCAACTAACGCAGGACAAATCAAGACTGGTTCACTTTCACGTACAGACCGTATCGCTAAATACAACCAATTGCTTCGTATCGAAGACCAACTTGGTGAAGTAGCTGAATACCGTGGATTGAAATCATTCTACAACTTGAAAAAATAATTCCTTCTAATGGAATGAAGCAAATCCCTTGAGGCCAACTCAAGGGATTTTTAATAAATAAGGGGAGATTTTTGGGATGCTTTATTTTATACTGTATATTCTAAGCAAGGGATGGCTAGCTCTAACTATTTTATCTCTAGGACTCTTTTTAGCTTATAGGCGGAAATCATGGTCTCTGGCATTTTTGGTGACTCTTTTATTCCTCTTAATCTCCAGTATATGCTTGTATCCTCAGTTCAGTCTATGGATTGCTTTTCCCTTTTTGTTTCTCGCTTTCTATTTATTGGTCAAAAGATATAGATGGCTTCTTTATCCTGCTCTTGCTTTAGGCTTGTTGCTATTGGCAGTTTCTCCTATTCTTGGCTATATTTTTAGAGTCTATGTTCCAGTGAACTATTATGCCTATCTTGAGGAAAAAGGGCAGACAGTAGTGGTTCGGGAAGATTACTATGGATCATTTTTTAGTAAGAGCGATATAGAAATTATGACCTATGTAAATGGTCAACTTCCTTATGCAAATAAGATAGTTTATGAAAAGGTTGACTTACATGATTTTAATAAGGACAAAGATGTCGATAAGGATGTTTTTCTTGCTCAACCTTTGACAAGGGAGCGATTGGAAGAATTAGAGGATTTTATGAATCGGAAATGGACTAAATAAGGCTCGATCAAATAAAAAAGCTGTTGGATTTTCATCTAACAGCTTTTTTTAATTAAGATTTTAGAAAATAGACTTAACTTTGTTGATGACGTCGTTGAGACCTTTTGAATTTGCTACTAAATCTTTTGCCTTGTCTAAGTATTCGCCTAGCTCATCTTTGTGGTCTTCGACAAACTTCTTAGCTGCATCAAAATCTTTCTTTTCGATCAATTCTTTGACTTGGTTAAACAATTCTACTGGATTCATCTTGAATGCTCCTTTGATAATTTTCTTTTGATTATTGGAAGGTCACGCAGACAGCTTCTGGCACATAGAAATCATGAAAGATTTCTGTTAATCGACCTGTTTCAGGATCGCGTTTGAAGACAGTTGCATTGTCCGAATCTTGGTGGACAGCGATGAGGTAGTTTTGGTCAGGTGTAATATTGAAATCGCGTGGATTTTTGCCCTTTGTTGGCGTGATTTCAACGAGCTGTAGGCTTCCATCAGCTAGAATTTGATAAACAGCTATTGAGTCATGGCCGCGGTTAGAGCCATAGAGGAATTTTCCGTCATCAGAGATGCGGATGGCTGCAGTGCCGTTAAAATCTTCAAATCCTGCTGGGAGAGTTGAGATGGTCTGCAGGTGTTCAAACTGACCAACGCCATCATAAATCAATACTTCGATGGTAGAATTTAGTTCGCAGATAAGGTAAGCAATCTTATAGTGATTATGAAAGACAATGTGGCGTGCCCCGGCTCCAGCAGCACATATGTAGGTGGCCAATTTGTTCAGTTGTCCGTCTTCTGTCACATCGTAGGTAGTGACTTGATCTGTTCCGAGGTCACAAGTAATCAGATATTGATCGGGAGTCAAGTCAGCATAGTGGACATGGGCAGAGGCTTGATTGGCGTGAGGTCCTTGCCCGACATGAGTATCTGAATCAGCCAGTTTTAGACTGCCATCTTCTTGCTGCTTGTAGACCAGCACTTGTCCCTTGTGGTAGTTAGCTCCGTAGACAAGACCTCTTTCATTATCTACAGCAACATAGCAAAGCGGAGCGCCTTCCTCAACCACGTGATTGAGCAGCTGCCCTTCTTGGTCATAGGCCGCAATCCCGCCTTGTCCGTCTTTTGCACCAACGGTGTATAGATGACCAGCTTGGTCAAAGGCTAGGTAAGTTGGGCTTGGCTCTTCAGCTACTAATTCTAAGTTTGAGAGTTGTCCCTTTTCAGTGTCAAAATCTGCCTTGTAAATTCCTTTGGAAACTCGTCGGGTGTATGTTCCAAAATAAACTGTTTGAGTCATGTTTCCACCTCATTCTTTTAAAATCAATCTATTATACCATAAAACGACTTAAGAAGCTGTTTGGATAGGAAAAGTCCTGCATCTAGAGGACAATCTCAAATTTTATCAAAAAATAGATAAAAAACAGATGGTGGGTAGGAAGGGGATAGACCACTTTGATAGAATGGAATTGTTCAAAAAAACAAATACGATCAGGAAAGCTCAAAATTCCTGTTTTCTAAAACAAAGGAGAAATCAAATGAACGTAAAAAAATTCGCTATGCTTGTAACTCTTATCGGAATGTCTGTCTTTTTCCTAGCTGCATGTGGTTCTAAGAATGCTGACAATAAAGAAATTAGTGATGGGAAAAAAGTAGATTTTAAGAAAGATGCTGTTGATCAAAAAACGAAAACAGTAGACGGCAAGGAAGTGACAGAGTATACTATGCCGGACGGAAATGTGATTCAAATCCCAGCGGATGGAGAAGAATTACCAACAGATGAATCTGAATCAACTGATAAATAAAAGTTAGAACTTGTAGGTTGGAGGCAATATGTTTCAAATAAAAAAAATGAATCGTAAAACCATTCTATTGGGAAGCACGGTCATTCTTGCTTGTGCAGGGCTGGGAGGCTATGTACTTCTTCATCAGGTTAATCAACAACAAGCCATGAAAATGGTCGATAATAAGATTGATTCACTGACGGTCCAAGATGCTGTTAATAACAGTAAAAAAACAAGCCTAGTTTTATCTGGAGAAGTAGTTGCTAACAATAGTAGTAAGGTCAAGATTGACCCATCAAAAGGTGAAGTTAAGGAAGTATTCGTTAAAAATGGCGATACTGTTACACAAGGTCAGCCCCTCTTTTCCTATGTGACCTCGCAGGAATTGACAGCCCAGTCTGCTCAGTATGATGCTCAAGCTAAGGCCAATAGCATTACGGCGGCACAAACTAGCGCATCTATCAAATGGGAAACCTATAACCGAAAGCTGGCTAATCTCAATACTCTTAAGAATAAATACAATTCTAGTAAGGATGAGTCTTTGTTAGATCAGATAAAATCTGCTGAAGACGAGCTGGCTCAAGCGCTAAGTGACGCTAAGACTGCTGACAATGAAGTAACGAATGCTCAGATTGAAGCCGAAAAGGCTCAGGTGACAGCTCAGACGGAATCAGACCGCATGAAATATGATACCGTGACGGCTGATACAGCGGGAACTATTACCTCTATGAACGAAGACTTACCAACTCAATCCAAGGCTAAAAAAGAAGAAGAAACCTTTATCGAAATCATGGATAAGTCTAAAACTTTGATCAAAGGGAGCGTTAGTGAATTTGACCGTGAGAAGCTGAGTGTGGGTCAGAGAGTAGATGTTGTGGACCGCAAGGATCCTAAGAAACGCTGGAGTGGTACCGTGACGCAAGTCGGCACCTTGACAACTGCAAATACTGGAAATAGCAATGGTGGAAATAAACAACAGGAAAATCCCAACCAAGGCAAGTTCCCTTATACTGTCGAGCTGGACCAAGGCGGTGAAATGCCACTTGTAGGCTCTCATTCTTATGTGAATGTCGTAGAAAATTCACCTGAGGCAGGCAAGGTAGTCGTCAACAAGGCCTATACTTTCAGCAAGAATGGTAAGACCTACGTCTGGAAGGTAGAGGGTAAAAAGGTGAAAATGAAGGAAGTCAAGACTAAGAAAGTCTCTGACCGTTTGGTAGAGATTACAGAAGGTTTGACTATGAAGGATACCATTTCGACGCCTAGAGAAGGCATGAAAGACGGAATGGAGGTAGGACAGAATGTTAAAGCTTAAGAACATCCACAAATCTTATCAACAAGGCAGTCAGGAATTTCCGATTTTGAAAGGAATTGATTTGCATGTGAAAGAGGGGGATTTTCTAGCGATTATGGGGCCGTCTGGATCAGGTAAGTCCACTTTGATGAACATTATCGGCTGTTTGGACAAGGCTAGCGCAGGGTCTTATCATATTGAAGGGACTGACGTCTCTGACCTGTCCGACAACCAACTATCTGATTTGCGTAATCAGAAAATTGGCTTTGTTTTCCAGAATTTCAACCTCATGCCCAAGCTGACAGCCTGTCAGAATGTTGAACTGCCTCTGACTTACATGAAAGTTCCTAAAAAAGAGAGACGCGAGCGCGCCTTGGAAATGCTGCGACTTGTCGGTCTGGAAGAAAGAAGTGACTTCAAGCCTATGGAGCTGTCCGGCGGTCAAAAACAACGGGTAGCCATTGCGCGTGCCTTGGTAACCAATCCCAGCTTTATTCTGGGAGACGAGCCGACTGGAGCACTGGATACCAAGACCAGTGTTCAGATCATGGAGCTGTTCAAGCAATTTAACGAACAAGGTAAGACCATTGTCATCATTACCCACGAGCCAGAAGTGGCTCAGCTTTGCAAGCAAACGGTTGTCTTGCGGGACGGTAATATAGAGACTCGGGCATTAGGATAGAAGGGGGCTATATGGAAGATATATTTGTAGCTCTAAACTCCATCCTGTCCCATAAAATGCGCTCTATGCTGACCATGCTAGGAATTATCATCGGGATTGGCGCTATTATTGCTATCTTTTCCATCATTGAAGGAAATACAGAAAATACCAAGCGTCAGCTGATCGGTGGTAGCAATAATACCATCAAAGTCGTCTACGACAAGAAAAGCGCCATCGATCCCTCTATTCCAGAAAAATCCCAAGCTCAGAAGCCTTCCTACATTCCTTTCATGGGAGAGGATGTCTTGTCCAAAATCAAGGAAATTCCTGGAGTTAAAAATGCTTTGATGACCTATGGGGCGGACGAAAAGATTTACTATCTCAGTCAAAAGTCATCTAGCAAGGTTCAGGCAGTTTCCCAGTCGGTAGCTGATATCAAGCAGCAACGGCTGTTGGAAGGGGAAGGCTTTGACTCTGAAGCCTTCAAAAATCAAGAACAAGTAACCTATCTAGAAAAGTCTCTTTATGATACCCTCTTTCCTAAGGGAGACGGTATCGGTAAGTATGTAGAAGTCAAGGGCAATCCTTTTAAAGTTATCGGCGTTTTTGAGTCGACTGAGCAGAGTGGCTTAACCTCTGGTTCGGAAAAGGTGGCCTATATTCCTCTGCAGCAATGGCATCGGATTTTTGATACCATCAATGTCAGTCCAGAAGTCACTGTCCAGACCCACAAAGCCGATGATTTGAAGAAGGTGGCCAAGAAGGTCAGTGATTATCTCAATCAGCAGATGCCTCAGTCAGACTATATGTTTGGTGTGCTGAATCTGCAAGAATTTGAACGTCAATTGGATAACCTCAACCAGTCTAACTTTGTCTTGCTAGCGGGTATTGCCAGCATCTCCCTTTTAGTCGGAGGTATTGGGGTTATGAATATCATGCTGGTCTCAGTGACAGAGCGGACACGTGAAATCGGGATTAAAAAGGCTCTGGGAGCTCGGAGAAAGATCATTCTCAAGCAGTTCCTGATCGAAGCTGTCATCCTGACGCTGATGGGAGGAATTATTGGTGTGGTAGCAGGTATCGCCTCTGGTTTTGCTATTACCCAGTCTTTGGCCTATCCTTATATTTTATCCCTCTTTTCTGTCTTTGTAAGTTTGCTCTTTTGTTGTATAATAGGAGTAGTATTTGGGCTCTTGCCAGCCGTAAAAGCATCCAAGCTGGATCCAATTGAAGCCCTGCGATTTGAATAAATAAAGGAGAATCAAGCATATATGCACAAGATTTTAGTAGTGGAAGACGATACTACGATCAATCAAGTCATTTGTGAATTTTTAAAAGAAAGTAACTATGCAGTTACACCAGTCTTTGATGGAGGCGAGGCTTTGCTTCAATTTGAAGCAGAGTCTTTTGACTTAGTTATTTTAGACATGATGTTGCCAACCATGAGTGGGCTGGATGTCCTCAAGGAAATTCGCAAGACTTCTCAGATTCCAGTCATGATCCTGACGGCACTAGATGACGAGTACACTCAGCTAGTCAGCTTTAATCACCTCATCAGTGACTATGTGACCAAGCCTTTCTCACCACTAATCTTAGTTAAACGGATCGAGAATATTCTGCGACGAAATACGGTTGCGTCAGAGATTACTGTTGGTGATTTGACTGTCTCTATCGATGATTGTACCGTTTACTGGCAGGAAGAAAAGATGCCTCTGACCAAGAAAGAGTATGAGATCTTGCAGGCTCTAGCCAAGAGAAAGGATCATTTAGTAACCCGCGATCAGCTCATGAATACCATTTGGGGCTACAGTGAGCTAGACAGTCGGGTGCTAGATAATCACATCAAGAACATTCGTAAGAAAATCCCAGGTATCCCTCTGAAAACCATCACAGGTATGGGCTATCAGCTTGGAGGAGAAGACACGTGAAGATTGTCAAAAAGAACTTCCTCTTGACGACTTTCATCATCTTTGTCGTTGTGACGATCGTTCTATCCACTCTCTATTTTGCCATGCCGGTTTACTACCAGCAGGTCAAGGGAGGAGAAGCCCAGCGTGAGTTTGCTCAGGTAGCCAAGCAGGTCAAGGGAAAGTCTAGCCAAGAAATCAGTGAGCTCTTGAGCAATTATAGCAAAAAAAGCAATCAGATCTGGTTCACCTTGCTGGCGAAAGACAATACGATTCTTTACCCAGCACTTGAAACGAATGGAGAAAGCTCTCTCCAGCTGACGATTGTTCCGACCATCGCCAATAGTAACTATGAAAGCAAGACTCTGTCAGAAAGTTTTCGGACATCGGACGGCAAAGAAGTAGTCCTGCGAGGGGAATATTCTCTGCAGCCCGTTTCGGATGCCAGTCGGATCTTGCTTAATCTTTATCCTTTTGTATTATTTTTGTCGTTGAGTCTGGGAGGGCTTGCTGCCTATCTCTATAGTCGGACCTCCAGTCAGCGAATTAAGGATATTTCCTCTAGCACTCGGCAAATGACAAGTCTGCTTCCAGATGTTTCCTGTCAGGTGAAAGGGCATGATGAAATTGCCGATCTAGCTCAGGATATCAATCACTTATATGCCAACCTCCTAGCAAGTATGGAAGCTCTGCGATTAGAAAATGAAAAAGTTGCAGAAAGCGAGCGCGAAAAGGCAGAATTTCTCCGAATGACTTCCCACGAACTCAAGACACCCATTACCAGTATGATGGGAATGATTGACGGGATGATTTATGGAGTGGGCGATTTTAAAGATCGGGACAAATACCTGCAGAAGTGCCGCGAAATATTGGAAGAGCAATCAGGCTTAGTCCAGTCTATCCTAGCCATTTCAAAGCTAGAAATGACCATGGAGACAGAGCGAGAAATCTTCTCACTCAAAGAGCTGCTTGAAGCAAATATCAGTACCTACAAGGTTCTGGCTGACCTCAAGCATTATCAATTTAATGTCCAACTTACAGAAACGAAAGTCCGAGGAAATAAGACCTATTTACTGAAAGCTATTAAGAATCTGATTGACAATGCCTTCCATTATACAGTAGAAGGCGGAGAAATCTTGGTTCGTTTAGAAGATGGGGTATTAATTGTAGAAAATGAAGCTGAGCGAGTGCTGGATGACTCACAGATCCAGCAGATTTTCCAGCCATTTTATCGACCAGACTACAGTCGCAATCGCAAGGATGGTGGTACGGGGCTGGGGCTCTTCATCGTGCAGCAGATTTTAGAAAAGCACCATCTCGCTTATCGCTTTGAAGCAGTTGAGAATAGGTGGATGCGCTTCACGATTTTTTTACCTCAAATGGAACAGATATGAGGCTGGGACAAAAGTCCTAGTCTCTTAATTGTCTTTGGATTGTCGAGCAAGACGCAGTGGTTGAGTGGGCTCTACTAGGCTGATTTCATCAGCTTTTACAGCCCTACTCAACTGTGCGGAGGTGGGACGACGAAATCGAATTCTAACGAATTATCGATTTCTGTCCCAATCTCATTTTTGCTTGGATTTTTATAGGATAAATGTTTGAAAAGCACCTTTATTCAAGTTTTATTTTAAATTTAAAAGAAAAGTGCGAAAAACGCTTACAATATCACAAAATAATTGACTATTAACTTTATTAGGAGTAAACTAATGGGGTACATTTAAAAAATATAAAAGGAGAATTCATCATGAATTTAACATTTTTAGGACTTTGTATTGCCTGTTTTGGCGTCTCATTAGCTGAAGGTTTGATTATGAGCAATCTGTTTAAAGCAGCTTCACGTCAGCCAGAAATGGTTGATCAATTAAGAAGCTTGCTCATCATGGGTGTCGCTTTTGTTGAAGGTACTTTCTTCGTTACTTTGGTTATGTCTTTCATTATCAAATAGTTTTTTCTATTTTAGAAAAGGGGGTGTCAAACCTTGGAAGAGAGTCTTAATCCGACTATTCAGCTAGGCCCAATTTCCTTTGATTTGACCCTACTTGCTATGTCACTTGTGACCGTTTTGATGGTCTTTGGCTTTATCTACTGGGGAAGTAGAAAAATGTCCATCCGACCAAAAGGAAAGCAAAATTTACTTGAGTACGTCTATGATTTTGTCATTGGATTTACTAAAGAAAATATTGGGGAACACTACATCAAAGATTATTCTTTGTTTATGTTTGCCTTGTTTCTTTTTATTGCAGTTGCCAATAATATCGGTTTGATGGCTAAAATTCAAACCACCAATGGCTACAATCTCTGGACCTCACCGACGGCAAATTTGGGCTATGACCTAGCCTTGTCCTTTATCATTACATTGATTAGTCATGTGGAAGGAATCCGTCGTCGTGGTTTTAAAGATTACTTAAAAGCTTTTGCAACACCTGGATTTATGACTCCAATGAATATCTTGGAAGAATTTACCAATTTTGCCTCCTTAGCTCTGCGGATTTTCGGAAATATCTTTGCAGGGGAAGTCTTGGCTGGCTTGTTGCTTACCTTGTCACATCAAGCATTTTATTGGTATCCAGCTGCTTTCCTAGGTAGTATGTTATGGACAGCCTTCTCGATATTTATTTCATGTATCCAGGCCTATGTCTTTACCATGCTGTCTTCGATGTATATCGGTAAGAAAATAAACGGTGAAGAATAGTAAGTAGAAAGGAAGAAAAGGAATGCACGTAACTATCGGTGCCATTATTGGTGACTTTATTCTCATCGCTGGTTCCTTCCTTTTATTAATTTTTTTAGTAAAGAAGTTTGCCTGGGGCAATATTACCAGTATCTTAGAAGAACGTTCTAAAAAGATTACGGATGATATTGACGGGGCTGAGTCAGCCCGCAAAAAGGCTGAGGAACTTGCGCAAAAACGTGAGAATGAATTAGCAGGAAGTCGTCAGGAAGCAACGACGATTATCGAACATGCTAAGGAAACAGCTGAAAAAAATAAGGCTGGAATTTTAGCGGATGCAGCTGAAGAAGCTGGACGTTTGAAAGCAAAAGCCAATCAGGAAATTGCTCAAAGCAAGGCAGAAGCCTTGAATAGCATTAAAGACGATGTGGCTGACCTAACAGTAAGTCTTGCAAGTAAGATCTTGAGCCAGCAGCTTGATACAAAAGCACACAGTGAGCTTATTGATCGTTATATTGATAAATTAGGAGATGCTTAATGGACAAAAAGCACTATGCGGTAATTGAAAAATATACCTTGCCTTTTGTTCAATTAGTATTTGAAAAAGGTCAGCAACAAGATGTTTTTGAAAAACTTAGCCAAATTAAGGCTGTGTTTGAGGAAACAAATCTTGCTGACTTTTTATCACATATTGGCGTTGATGAGGGAGAGAAGGAGAAGGCTCTTCGACTTTTTCAAAACTCAGATTCACAGCTGATTGATAACTTTATCGAAGTCGTTATTCTCAATCATCGAGCAGATTTATTCTACGATATGTTGGTAGAAATTCAGCATCAGATTGAGAAACAAAGCAATGAATTTGAAGTGACGGTTAAATCTGTTCAAGCATTGACAGACAGTCAAAAAGAAAGATTGAAACCAATGATCGAGCAAAAAATGGGCCTCAAGGTTCGCTCGCTCAAGCAGGAATTAGATGCTAGCCTGATTGGTGGCTTCGTCATTTCAGCCAATAATAAAACAATTGATGCAAGTATAAAACGTCAATTACAACTCGTAAAAGAAAATTTGAAATAGAAAGTGGTGTGAATTTTGGCGATTAACGCACAAGAAATCAGCGCTTTAATTAAGCAACAAATTGAAAATTTCCAGCCAAATTTTGACGTCACAGAAACTGGGGTCGTCACTTATATTGGTGATGGAATCGCTCGTGCCCACGGTCTTGATAATGCCATGAGTGGCGAGCTCTTGATTTTTGAAAATGGTTCCTATGGTATGGCCCAAAACTTGGAGTCAACCGATGTCGGAATCATTATCTTGGGTGATTTTACAGATATTCGTGAGGGCGATACGATTCGTCGCACGGGTAAAATCATGGAAGTTCCTGTCGGAGATGCTTTGATTGGTCGTGTCGTAGATCCGCTCGGTCGTCCTGTTGACGGCTTGGGTGAGCTTGCTACAACTAAAACACGCCCTGTAGAAGCACCAGCTCCAGGAGTTATGCAACGGAAGTCTGTATCAGAACCATTGCAAACAGGTTTGAAAGCTATTGATGCCCTTGTACCGATTGGTCGTGGTCAGCGGGAATTGATTATCGGTGACCGTCAGACTGGTAAAACTAGTATTGCCATCGATGCGATTCTCAACCAAAAAGGGCAGGATATGATCTGTATCTATGTTGCCATTGGTCAAAAGGAATCTACTGTCCGTACACAAGTGGAAACTCTCCGTCAGTATGGAGCCTTGGATTATACTATCGTGGTAACAGCCTCTGCTTCACAGCCTTCTCCTTTGCTCTTCTTGGCTCCTTATGCCGGTGTAGCAATGGCTGAAGAATTTATGTACAATGGCAAGCACGTCCTCATTGTTTATGATGACTTGTCTAAACAAGCGGTAGCTTATCGTGAGCTTTCCCTCTTGCTTCGCCGTCCGCCAGGTCGTGAAGCCTTCCCAGGGGATGTCTTCTACCTCCACAGTCGTTTGCTTGAGCGTTCAGCTAAAGTTTCTGATGAGCTGGGTGGTGGTTCAATCACAGCCCTACCATTTATCGAGACACAAGCAGGAGATATCTCAGCCTATATCGCGACAAACGTGATTTCAATTACGGATGGTCAGATTTTCCTTAGCGATAGCCTCTTTAATGCAGGTATTCGACCAGCCATTGACGCCGGTTCTTCTGTATCTCGGGTAGGTGGATCTGCACAAATCAAGGCCATGAAGAAGGTTGCAGGAACCCTGCGTATTGACCTTGCTTCATATCGTGAGCTGGAAGCCTTTACCAAATTCGGTTCTGACTTGGATGCAGCAACACAGGCTAAGTTGAACCGAGGACGTCGTACGGTAGAAGTATTGAAACAGCCAGTTCATGAACCACTGCCAGTTGAAAAACAAGTTGTGATCCTTTATGCACTGACTCATGGTTTCCTAGATACAGTACCAGTGGATGAGATTCTTCAGTTTGAAGCAGAGCTTTTCGCTTACTTTGATGCTCATCATGAAGACATTTATGAAACAATTCGTCAGACAAAAGATTTGCCGAGCGAAGAAGTGCTGGATGCCGCTATTACTGAATTTATAAATCAGTCTAACTTCAAATAAGAATAGAGGTGTCAGATGGCAGTTTCATTAAATGATATAAAAAATAAAATTGCATCCACAAAAAACACCAGTCAAATCACTAATGCGATGCAGATGGTTTCTGCATCTAAGTTGGGAAAGTCCGAAGAAGCAGCAAAAAACTTCCAGGTTTATGCTTCTAAGGTTCGAAAACTCTTGACCGACCTTTTGCATGGTCATGAGGAAGAAAATGTTAGCCACCATCCACTGCTAAAGAGCAGACCAGTTCAGAAAACGGCTTATATCGTCATTACGTCTGATCGTGGTTTGGTCGGTGGCTACAACGCAACCATCCTCAAATCCATGATGGAATTGATTTCTGAATACCACGAAAAGGATGACTATGTCATTATTTCGATCGGAGGAATGGGAGCGGATTTCTTCCGCGCACGAGGCATTCAGCCGATTTATGAATTGCGCGGCTTGGCTAATCATCCGAGTTTTGATGAAGTTCGGAAAATCATTTCCAAGACCATTGAAATGTATCAGAATGAGCTTTTTGATGAACTTTATGTGTGTTATAACCACCATGTCAACAGTTTGACCAGTCAGATGCGGGTAGAGCAAATGTTGCCAATCGTCGACTTGGATCCTAGTGAAGCGGATGAGAACTATATCCTCAATCTAGAATTAGAATCCAGCCGAAACGCGATTTTAGATCAGCTCTTGCCTCAGTTTGCTGAAAGTATGATTTATGGAGCGATTATTGACGCAAAAACTGCTGAAAATGCTGCTGGTATGACAGCCATGCAGACAGCAACGGATAACGCTAAAAAAGTTATCAATGATTTGACCATTCAGTATAACCGTGCTAGACAAGCAGCTATCACGCAGGAAATTACTGAAATTGTGGCGGGTGCAAGTGCACTGGAATAGTGTCACAGAAAATAAATAGTATAAAGAGGAGAAAAGAATGAGCTCAGGCAAAATTACTCAGGTTATCGGACCGGTTGTAGATGTAGCGTTTGCAGCTGGCGACAAGCTACCTGAGATCAATAATGCACTTGTAGTCTATAAAAATGACGAAAAAAAATCAAAAATCGTCCTTGAAGTAGCTCTTGAGCTTGGTGATGGAGTGGTTCGGACCATCGCTATGGAATCAACGGATGGGTTGACTCGTGGCATGGAAGTGCTAGATACTGGCCGTCCAATTTCTGTGCCAGTCGGCAAAGAAACACTTGGTCGCGTCTTTAACGTTTTGGGAGATACCATTGACTTGGATGCTCCTTTTGCGGATGATGCAGAGCGTCAACCAATCCATAAGAAAGCTCCAACCTTTGATGAGTTATCTACTTCATCAGAGATCTTAGAGACAGGTATCAAGGTTATCGACCTTTTAGCCCCTTATCTGAAAGGTGGTAAAGTTGGACTCTTCGGTGGTGCCGGAGTTGGTAAGACCGTCCTGATTCAAGAATTGATCCACAACATTGCCCAAGAACACGGTGGTATTTCTGTATTTACTGGCGTTGGGGAACGTACCCGTGAAGGGAATGACCTTTATTGGGAAATGAAGGAGTCTGGCGTTATCGAGAAAACAGCCATGGTCTTCGGTCAGATGAATGAGCCACCAGGAGCACGTATGCGGGTTGCTTTGACTGGTTTGACGATCGCAGAATACTTCCGTGATGTGGAAGGTCAAGATGTTTTGCTCTTCATTGACAACATCTTCCGTTTCACGCAGGCAGGTTCTGAAGTTTCTGCCCTTTTGGGACGTATGCCGTCAGCCGTTGGTTACCAACCAACACTTGCGACTGAAATGGGTCAATTGCAAGAGCGTATCACATCGACTAAGAAAGGTTCTGTAACCTCTATCCAGGCCATCTACGTGCCAGCCGATGACTATACTGACCCAGCACCAGCGACGGCTTTTGCCCACTTGGACTCTACAACCAACTTGGAACGTAAATTGGTTCAATTGGGGATTTATCCAGCCGTGGATCCACTTGCTTCAAGCTCTCGAGCTCTTTCTCCTGAGATTGTTGGTGAAGAGCACTATGCAGTGGCTGCTGAAGTGAAACGCGTATTGCAACGTTATCATGAATTGCAGGATATCATTGCCATCCTAGGTATGGATGAGTTGTCAGATGAAGAAAAGACTTTGGTTGCGCGTGCGCGTCGGATTCAATTCTTCCTGTCTCAAAACTTCAACGTTGCGGAGCAATTTACTGGCCAGCCGGGATCTTATGTGCCTGTAGCTGAGACAGTTCGTGGCTTTAAAGAGATCCTCGAAGGCAAGTATGATAAGTTACCAGAAGATGCCTTCCGTGGTGTCGGTTCGATTGAGGATGTCATTGCTAAAGCGGAAAAAATGGGATTCTAAGAGGTGAATGATGGCTCAAATGACAGTACAAATCGTTACACCGGATGGTCTGATCTATGACCACCATGCTGCATTTGTTTCCGTAAAAACGATTGACGGAGAAATGGGGATTTTGCCTCGCCATATCAATACAATTGCTGTTTTGGAAGTGGATCAAGTCAAGGTACGCAGAATTGATGATGACAAGCATATTGACTGGATTGCGGTCAACGGTGGCATCATAGAAATCGCTGATAATGTGATTACTATTATCGCGGACTCAGCTGAACGTGAGCGTGATATTGATATCAGCCGTGCCGAGCGAGCTAAGCTGCGTGCTGAGAAAGAGATCGAAGAAGCCCAAGACAAGCATTTGATTGACCAAGAGCGACGCGCTAAAATCGCCCTCCAGCGTGCCATCAACCGTATTAACGTTGGAACAAGAATGTAATGAAAAAAGAATGGAGTTTCCATTCTTTTTTTATTGTCCCATACTCCTTTCCGCTAGAAACAGCTTTTCTTATGGTATAATAAAATCTATGATAGAATTAATGTTTCGATTATGCAGTCACCTTCTCTTTATTTTTGTGTCTTTTCACCTTTTGGCGACAGTGGTCAGTTGGGAAAAATTTTTAAAAGTAAATGCTGATAATGCCATCAAAATTCGTTTTTTGATTTTATTGCTAAGTATTGCCTTGGGCTACATGGCTAGCCTATTTTTTATCGGTATTTATGATATGAGTCGGGCAATCTTTAATGGAACTTTATAAGGTCAGAATCTTGATTTTATGGTATGATAGTAAGGATGAATTTTTAAGATTTGGAGTAACTAGTTAGTATGGAAAAAATTATTATTCAGGGTGGAAATAACCGTCTGGTTGGCAGAGTTCGGATTGAAGGAGCTAAAAATGCGGTGCTCCCGTTGTTGGCAGCAACTGTTTTAGCCAGTGAGGGAAAAACAACTCTTAAAAATGTGCCAGTCCTTTCGGATGTTTTTACCATGAACAATGTTGTTCGTGGCTTGAATACGCAGGTAGACTTTGATCAAGATGAAAATACTGTAGTTGTAGATGCGACTAAACCATTGACAGAAGAGGCTCCTTATAAGTATGTCAGCAAGATGCGGGCTTCGATTGTTGTATTGGGTCCCATTCTTGCTCGTAATGGGCATGCTAAAGTGTCCATGCCGGGCGGTTGTACGATTGGTAGCCGACCTATCGACCTTCATTTGAAGGGCTTGGAAGCAATGGGTGCTCAGATTACGCAGACTGCAGGATACATCGAAGCCAAGGCAGACCGCTTGATGGGAGCCCATATCTACATGGACTTCCCAAGTGTTGGCGCGACACAGAATATTATGATGGCAGCGACTTTGGCTCAAGGTACCACTGTTATTGAAAATGCTGCTCGAGAACCTGAAATTGTCGACTTGGCTTTATTGTTAAATAAAATGGGCGCTAAAGTCAGAGGGGCAGGAACGGAGAATATAACAATCATCGGTGTTGAAAAACTTCATGGAGCTGAGCACAATGTCGTGCAAGACCGCATCGAAGCTGGTACATTTATGGTTGCTGCTGCTATGACGGGTGGTGATTTGCTGATTGAGGATGCGATTTGGGAGCACAATCGTCCGCTTCTGTCAAAGATGCAAGAAATGGGTGTAGAAGTGACGGAAGAAGACGAAGGAATTCGCGTCCGTTCAGATGTTTCAAAGTTAAAAGCTGTGTCTGTCAAAACCTTGCCTTATCCAGGTTTCCCAACCGATATGCAGGCTCAGTTTACTGCCTTGATGGCGATAGCTCAAGGAGAGTCTGTCATGGTTGAGACGGTCTTTGAAAACCGCTTCCAGCACTTAGAAGAGATGCGACGGATGGGTCTTCACTCCGATATTATGCGGGATACCGCTCGGATTTGGGGTGGTAGCAGCTTGCAAGGAGCAGAAGTCATGTCGACAGATCTCCGGGCTAGTGCGACCTTGATTTTGATGGGCTTGATTGCTGAAGGGGAGACAAAAGTTAGCAAGTTGGTCCATTTGGATCGTGGCTACTATAAATTTCATGAAAAGCTGGCAGCTCTTGGTGCCAACGTCAAACGCGTAAAGGAAGAAGATGATGAGTGAAAATTGGAAATATTTGGCTAGACAATTAGGCATCATTGCCTTGGTGCTGGTAGTCGCTTTTATCATTTTTTGTCTTGGTCTGGTCATCGGATATGGCGTGATTGGAAATGCAGACAATCCTTGGTCTATCTTATCGCTAGATACTTGGAATGAACTTGTTTCTAAGTTCACTGGTCATTGATCAGCCAAGATGTCCGAAAAGTTACCGACTGTGCAGAATTTTGCGCAGTCCTTTTAAATGGAAAAGAAAAGATGTCCAAAAGAAAGAAATTACAAAAAAAGAGCACTAAATCTACTCAGACGATAGCTGGGCTTCTGGTTGCTCTGACTTTATCACTGGGAGCCTACTTTTTTGGAAATGGCACTCAGTCACCAGCAGTAAATACACCTGCAGTTGTCAGTCAAAATAAGGATACCAGCACACCAGATCAAGCGCTGGCTGAGAGTGTTCTCACAGACTCAGTGCGTTCTCAACTTGGTGGAAAAATCGAGTGGAATGGGACTGGCGCCTTCATCATCAATGGGAATCAAACGAACTTAGATGCCAAAGTGTCGAGTGCGCCTTATGCAGATAATAAAACGAAGATTGTTCAAGGGCAGACGGTCCCTACAGTTGCCAATGCCTTGCTTACCAAATCGACCCGCCAATATAAATCAAGGGAAGAAACGGGAAATGGTTCCACTTCTTGGGTTCCTGCTGGTTGGCACCAAGTCAAACATCTATCAGGTGAATACAACCATGCAGTGGATCGCGGGCATCTTTTGGCTTACTCTCTAATCGGTGGCTTAAAGGGCTTTGATGCTTCCACTAGCAATCCAGTCAATATCGCAGTCCAGACAGCTTGGGCCAATCAGGCCAATAAAGACAACTCGACGGGGCAGAACTACTACGAAACTCTGATTCGTCGTGCCTTGGATCAGAATAAGCGAGTTCGCTATCGTGTCACGTTGATCTATGCTTCGGAAAATGATCTGGTGCCCTCTGGTTCGCATTTAGAAGCTAAGTCCAGCGATGGAAGTTTGGAATTCAATGTTTTTGTCCCAAATGTCCAGTCAGGAATTGTCCTTGATTACCGCACTGGCAGAGTGAGCATTAGATAAATATGATTTAAATAATATGATCCATTTGAAGTTAGCAGCTAGGATGATTTGTGTGCTTCAATAGACTTGTCGGTATCTCAAGAGATGCCGATTTTTATTTTGAGTGAAATAAGCACAAACTAAACGTAAAAAATCCCGTGCAAACCTTTTCACCGTTAAAAAAATCTGCTATAATAAGAGGGAGAACGAATACAGAGGAGAATATCATGTCAAAAAAAATTATTGGGATTGACCTTGGTGGTACATCTATCAAATTTGCAATTTTAACGCAAGAGGGTGAAATCCAAGAAAAATGGTCTATTAAAACTAATATTTTGGATGAAGGAAGCCATATTGTAGACGATATGATTGAGTCTATCCAGCATCGTTTGGAGCTCCTAAATCTATCAGCTGAGGACTTTGTCGGAATTGGCATGGGATCACCGGGTGTGGTTGATCGTGAGAAAGGGACTGTTATCGGTGCCTATAACCTAAACTGGAAGACCCTTCAACCGGTAAAAGAGAAAATCGAAAAAGCGACAAGCATTCCATTCTTCATCGATAATGATGCCAACGTAGCTGCGCTTGGTGAGCGTTGGATGGGTGCTGGTGAAAACCAACCAGACGTTGTCTTTATGACGCTTGGTACAGGTGTTGGTGGCGGTATCGTTGCGGAAGGTAAGCTGCTCCACGGTGTGGCAGGTGCGGCGGGTGAGCTGGGCCACATCACTGTTGATTTCGACCAACCAATCGCATGTACTTGTGGTAAAAAAGGCTGTCTTGAAACAGTAGCTTCTGCAACAGGGATTGTCAATTTGACTCGTCGTTACGCTGATGAATATGAGGGTGACGCAACTTTGAAACGCTTGATTGATAACGGAGAAGAAGTAACCGCTAAAACTGTATTTGATTTGGCAAAAGAAGGCGACGATCTTGCCTTGATCGTTTATCGTAACTTCTCACGTTACTTGGGGATTGCTTGTGCCAATATCGGCTCTATCCTAAACCCTTCAACCATTGTTATCGGTGGCGGAGTGTCAGCAGCGGGAGAATTCCTTCTACAAGGTGTCCAAAAAGTTTATGATGAAAATACCTTCCCACAAGTGCGTACATCAACTAAATTGGCGCTGGCTACACTTGGAAATGATGCTGGCGTAATTGGAGCAGCTTCGCTGGTACTTCAATAGTTCTAATTACTTCCTCTCTTAGCATAGCTATAAGGAGGGCTAAAAATGAAGAGAAAAGTTGCATATTTTCTAATATTATTTCCCATTTTTCTTTTGATCCTATCCGCTTGCAAATCAAAGACAGAAGGTTTTCTGACCATATTGGATAGTCAGAATCAGCAAGTTTATCAGACGAATAATACCAAAACTTTGGATGAATTTGCAGACATTCTGGATAAGGTCGAATCTGAGGAAGATAATGAAGATGCCTGGGTTGATTTACCTGATGATGCAGAGGTTAATTACATCTACGATATTAGTGGGAGAAAGGGAGAAAGTGGCGTTAAATTCACGACCTACAAAAACTACCCCTATGTAACTCTTTCAAATATTCCTGCTGTGTCAGATATTACCTTGAGATTATCAGAAAAGAATGCGAATAAGCTCAATCATCCAGATGAATGGGTCAAATAAGGTTTTCTCCTGCTAAACTTGTCAGGAGAATTTTTATGGAAAATTTGCTATACTAGAAAGAGCTCACCGAACGAAGGAGAAATCATGACGTTAGCAGATACGATTTTCAAAGAAAATATAAAAAAGATTATGGAGCAAGGTGTTTTTTCTGAGAATGCCCGTCCGCGCTACAAGGATGGAAATGTGGCCAACTCTAAATATATCACTGGTTCTTTCGCAGAATACGATTTGAGCAAGGGCGAGTTTCCAATCACAACGCTGCGCCCTATTGCCATCAGGTCTGCCATCAAGGAAGTCCTTTGGATCTATCAAGACCAGTCTAATAGCTTGGAACTGCTCAACGACAAGTACAATGTTCACTACTGGAATGACTGGGAAGTTGGCGACACGGGTACTATTGGCCAGCGCTATGGTGCTGTTGTCAAGAAGCACAATATTATCCATAAAATTCTTCAACAGCTGGAAGCCAATCCTTGGAACCGTCGCAATATCATCTCTCTCTGGGATTATGAAGCTTTTGAAGAAACAGACGGCCTGCTGCCATGCGCTTTTCAAACCATGTTTGATGTTCGTCGTGTAGATGGAGACATTTATCTGGATGCGACTCTGACCCAGCGCTCAAATGATATGCTAGTGGCTCACCATATCAACGCTATGCAGTATGTGGCTCTGCAGATGATGATTGCCAAGCATTTTGGCTGGAAGGTCGGCAAGTTCTTTTACTTTATCAATAACTTGCACATCTATGACAATCAGTTCGAGCAGGCGGAGGAACTCTTACGCCGAGAGCCTAGCGATTGTCAACCACGACTCATTTTAAATGTGCCGGATGGAACCAATTTCTTTGATATCAAGGCAGAGGATTTTGAGCTCTTAGACTACGATCCAGTCAAACCTCAGCTCAAATTCGATTTAGCGATTTGATTATATTTTTCCTACTGAATGATAGTCAGTAGGTTTTTTAATTTTCAAGAGCAAATGATTGAAATATATTTTGTAAGTGCTATAATGACAATAGATATATGTGTTTCGCTAGTGCCTATCTCGGAGGTATTGATATGGAAGCAAATTTTTTAACACATAGAAGCAGGGGAAAACTTTTTAGTCTGGGCATTTATTCATTTTTGCTTGGCTTATCGGTTTCTGTGACACCGATGGCTGTTGTGGGTGCGGATGAAGTCCAACAGGCAGAGTCCCAACTTGAGCAAATAGCAGATTCTTCAGTGGAAGAAGATGACTTTCTGCAGCTTGTAGACCAAGGTTCGGATGGGGCAAATCAGGGAAAGAAATCCTATACGATTGATTTGCTTTGTCATGGAAAAGGCCCTAAAAACAAAGGGACCGAGCAAAGCAATGCTGATGCTTCAACTGAAGGTAAGTCAGTCAAAAGAGAGGGGTGCGATATTGATCCCTTAGCGGATAAAAAAGAGGCCGCCACTGCTGAGCCTAAGAAGTCAGACTCAACGCTCTTGAACGTTTCCTTGTTTGGCCTTGTGGCTGCTGTTGTAGGATTTGTCTTTGTCAAAAAGATGAAGAAAGGGTGATTTACCTAGCAAATGAATAGTCGATAATCTTTTGGGTTATCGATTTTTTTCTGAATCAGCTGGCAAAAATAATAGATAGAAGTGATAGTCCAAACAAGTCTTTTTTAATAAATTTTGATAGAATAGAAATATCAATGTGAAGGATGGAGAAATGACGAAAAAGATTGCGGCGATTTGGGCACAGGATCAAAATGGTCTGATTGGCAAAGACCAAAGCTTGCCATGGCATTTACCAGCAGAGTTGAAGCATTTCAAAGAAATCACGACTGGACATGTGATTTTAATGGGTCGGGTGACTTTTGATGGCATGCATCGGCGCGTGCTGCCAAATAGAAAAACTCTGATTCTGACACGCGATAGGGATTATCAGATTGAAGATGAGCGTGTTTTAGTATTTCATGATCTTTCAGCGGTGTTGAAATGGTACCAAGAGCAAGAGAAGAATCTCTATATTATCGGTGGCGGCCAAATCTTTTCTTTATTTGAGCATGACTTGGATGAGGTGATTAAGACGGAAATCCATGCTAGCTTGGAAGGCGATACTTATTTTCCAACAGACTTTGATCTGACACAGTTCGAGGAAGTGAGCAGTCGCTTTCAACCCAAAGATGAAAAAAATGAGTATGATTTCACCGTAAAAATCCTCAAAAGAAAGGGTTCATAGGAATGGAAAGAAGTGTTTTTGGTTTTTTTACGGCCTTTTTATGTGCAATTTGTCTGATCTGTTCGCTTCAGACTTTTCGTAAAAAACGTTATGGATTGGCTATTTTATTTTTGTTAAATGCTTTTACAAATCTTGTTAATTCCATCCATGCTTTTTATATGACCCTCTTTTAAAATGTAAATAAAAATTGAATTAGAAATTTAGAATGGGAGTAAAAAATGCCTACAAATCGTAATAATGAGATGATGGTATATTGTTCTTTCTGTGGAAAGAATCAGGACGAAGTCCAAAAAATTATTGCGGGCAACAATGCCTTTATCTGTAATGAATGTGTCGAATTGGCGCAGGAAATTATTCGAGAAGAATTAGCTGAGGAAGTTTTAGCTGATCTTTCTGAGGTACCAAAACCGCAAGAATTGCTCAATATTTTGAACCACTATGTGATTGGTCAAGATCGGGCCAAGCGGGCTTTGGCAGTTGCTGTTTACAATCACTATAAGCGAATTAATTTTCATGACAGTCGCGAAGAGGATGATGTGGAGCTACAAAAATCCAACATTCTCATGATTGGTCCAACTGGATCTGGGAAAACATTCCTGGCTCAGACCTTGGCGCGCAGTCTCAATGTTCCTTTTGCTATCGCGGATGCGACAGCCTTGACTGAGGCTGGCTATGTTGGTGAAGATGTAGAGAATATCCTGCTCAAGCTTTTACAGGCAGCTGATTTCAATATTGAACGGGCAGAACGCGGCATCATTTATGTGGATGAAATCGATAAGATTGCTAAGAAGAGCGAAAATGTTTCTATCACTCGTGATGTTTCAGGTGAGGGTGTTCAGCAAGCCTTACTGAAGATTATTGAAGGAACAGTTGCCAGCGTGCCTCCTCAAGGTGGTCGTAAGCATCCACAGCAAGAAATGATTCAGGTTGATACCAAGAACATTCTCTTTATCGTTGGTGGTGCTTTTGACGGTATTGAAGAGATTGTCAAGCAACGTCTTGGTGAGAAGATTATCGGTTTCGGTCAAAATAATAAGGCAATTGACGAGGGTGCGTCTTATATGCAAGCTATTGTTGCGGACGATATTCAAAAATTTGGAATTATTCCTGAGTTGATTGGTCGTTTGCCAGTTTTTGCAGCACTAGAGCAGCTGACTGTTGATGATTTGGTTCGCATTTTAAGTGAACCGAGAAATGCGCTAGTGAAGCAATACCAAACCTTGCTTTCTTATGATGATGTTGAACTTGAATTTGACGAGGAAGCTTTGCAAGCCATAGCTAGAAAAGCTATCGAACGCAAGACAGGTGCGCGTGGACTTCGTTCAATTATTGAAGAAACCATGATGGATGTCATGTTTGAAGTGCCAAGTCAGGAAAATGTTAAGCTGGTTCGTATCACGAAGGAAGCAGTGGACGGCACAGACAAGCCAATCTTAGAAACTGCCTAGGGGAAGCTTATGGAAATCAATACACATAATGCTGAGATTTTACTGAGCGCAGCCAATAAATCGCATTACCCGCAGGATGATATCCCAGAAATCGCCTTGGCGGGTCGTTCCAATGTCGGTAAATCTAGTTTTATCAATACTCTGCTCAATCGTAAAAATCTAGCACGGACTTCGGGTAAGCCTGGTAAAACGCAGTTGTTGAACTTTTTCAATATCGATGACAAGCTCCGTTTTGTGGATGTTCCTGGTTACGGCTATGCCAAGGTTTCGAAAACGGAGCGCGCTAAATGGGGTAAAATGATTGAGGAATACCTGACCAGTCGGGACAATCTGCGAGCGGTCGTGAGTCTAGTAGACTTACGCCATGATCCTAGTGCGGATGATGTGCAGATGTATGAATTCCTCAAATACTATGAAATTCCAGTTATTGTTGTGGCTACCAAGGCTGATAAAATTCCACGTGGTAAGTGGAACAAACATGAGAGCGCCATTAAGAAAAAGCTGGACTTTGATAAAACTGATGATTTTATTATCTTTTCTTCAGTTGATAAAACTGGTCTTGATCAAGCCTGGGATGCGATTTTAGGCAAGATCTAGATGTTAGATTGTATCGGAATGATAGTTGAAATTTCAGAGTTTAAGATCATAGCCTGATTCCGTATGGGTTGGAGTCAGGTTATTTTTATCTTCAGTTCAGTCTGTATATCTTAGTGATAAGGCTCATTATGCAAGTCGAACGAGAAAGTTTTGAATGGAACAATCGTGGCTTGTGAAACTTATATTCGTAGAAGATCTAAAAAATGTCATATACTTGTAATTTATTGCTAATGTTATTTTGCTTTTAGTATGTTACAATAGTAGAATAAATATTGTATTTAGGAGAAAGACTGTGAAGAAGAGAATTTCAAAAGAAAGAAAAAAACTTTTGATAGGTTTGGCAGTAATGGCCTCAACCATTGTCTTTGGTCTGGCTTTGTCAAAGCAAATCAAGCCAGCAAGTGCAAATGATGCTGTTCAGCAACCATTGAACCAAACAGAATATTTCATTTCACAAATTAGTGAGCCAGCTCGCCAGTTGGCCCAGGATAATGATCTGTATGCTTCTGTGATGATTGCACAAGCTATTTTAGAGAGTGGTTCTGGCCAGTCTGGTCTATCAGGCTATCCTCACTATAATCTGTTCGGGATTAAAGGAGCTTATGCTGGTCAGTCAGCGACGATGGAGACCTTGGAAGAAGATGGTCAGGGCAATACTTACGCAATCAATGATCAATTCCGCTCTTACTCAAGTTATGTTGAGTCACTTCAGGATTATGTCTACGTCTTGAGACAAAGTCATTTTGCAGGAGCTTGGAAGAGCAATGCCCCGACTTATCAAGATGCGACAGCTGCCTTGACAGGTGTGTATGCGACGGATAGTAACTACTATGCGAAATTGAACTATCTGATTGAAGCATACAATCTGACTCAGTTTGATTCACCTAGCTATCAGACAGGAGCATCTAATATGGTTTACAATCCTTACCGTGGACAATACACGACTCAAGATGTTCTGGAAACAGACCAAGCATGGGCATCACATAACTAGATAAGAAAAAAGAGATTGTAATAATCTCTTTTTTGCGTTTTACTAATGAAATAGACGATCATTTCAAATAAGCAGATTTATTTATCTTTAGCAAAACTGACTAAGTTGATATTTTAGAAAAGGCTTAAGGAGCAAGATGGGAGCGTTTAAAGACTTACTTGAAAAGCAAGACATAATAATTCTAGATGGTGCTTTGGGGACAGAGCTGGAGAGGCAGGGCTATGATGTTTCTGGTCGGCTTTGGTCAGCCAAGTACTTGCTTGAGAATCCTCAGATTATCCAAGACCTGCATGAAGATTATGTTCGGGCGGGTAGTGACATCATCACCACTTCCAGTTATCAAGCCAGCATTCCAGCTTTGGTCGAAGAAGGATTGAGTTTAGATAAGGCTTATGAAATCTTCAAAGAAACGGTCTTTTTGGCACAGGCAGCTGTTAAAAATGTCTGGCAGGGATTATCGCTAGATGAGCAGCAGCGTTCATATCCTTTGATAGCTGGATCGGTCGGACCATATGCTGCTTATCTGGCTGATGGTTCGGAGTATACAGGAGCCTATCACTTAAGTGAGGAGGAATTTAAAGACTTTCATCGTCCGCGGATACAAGCCTTGCTGGATGCGGGTTGTGATTTATTGGCACTTGAAACGATTCCTAACGGAGCAGAAACCGAGGCGCTTGTTCATTTACTATCAGAAGAATTTCCTCAGGTGGAAGCCTATTTATCTTTTACCGCTCAAACGGTATCAGCGATTTCGGATGGAACACTGATAGAAGAAGTTGGGCGCTTGGCTCAGTCGAGTCCACAAGTATTGGCTGTCGGTTTTAACTGTACAGCTCCGCATTTGATTGCTCCTTTATTAGAAAAGTTAAAACAGGTGTGCGATAATCCCTTACTAGCCTATCCAAATTCTGGAGAGGTCTATAATGGGGTGACGAATACTTGGCAGGACAATCCTGAGCAGCAGCTCTGTTTAACTGATTACAGCCATCTTTGGAAGAAACAGGGCGTTCAGCTTTTTGGCGGTTGCTGTCGAACTCGGCCAGAAGATATAAGGCAGCTAGCAGGCGAATTAAGAACTTGAATATAGCATTCCAAGTTCAAATTTAGAAAAAAACTTACAGAAAACGCTTTCGAAAAATAAAAGTTTGTGATATACTGTACATAGTTTAACTTAGAGGAGAATTATTATGGTCGAATCGACATTTATTCCAAAAATAGAAGCAGCTTGCCGTAAGAAAGAAGGCTTGTTCGACACAAGTAAAGGGAAGTATGCTGTTCGCTCTATCTTTGCGGGGGCCTTTCTGACTTTCAGTACAGGAGCAGGAGCTATTGCGGCAGACCTGACAAATAAGATTGTCCCAGGAACGGGTCGTTTTCTCTTCCCTTTTATCTTTGCTTGGGGATTGGCCTACATCGTCTTTCTGAATGCTGAGCTGGTGACTTCCAACATGATGTTTCTGACAGCTGGCACTTTCTTGAAGAAGATTGACTGGAAAAAAGCATTGATTATTTTGTTCTATTGTACTTTCTTTAACTTGATTGGGGCTTTGATTGCTGGCTGGCTCTTTGCTAATTCTGCGGCTTATGCAGGACTGAGCAAGGAAAGTTTCATTGCTGGTGTTGTGCAGATGAAGCTTGCCCGTTCCAATGAACTTATTTTACTTGAGGGAATACTAGCCAATGTATTTGTTAATATTGCGATTCTTTCCTTCGTCTTGGTGAAAGATAGTACAGCTAAGCTTTTCTTGGTTATTTCAGCCATTTATATGTTTGTATTCTTAACCAACGAACACTTGGCAGCTAACTTTGCTTCTTTTGCTATCGTCAAATTTAGCTCAGCTGCATCACAGGTGGCAAATTTTGGTATTGGAAATATCCTGCGTCACTGGGCTGTGACCTTCGTAGGAAACCTGATTGGTGGTGGTCTCCTAATCGGTCTGCCATATGCTTGGTTCAATAAAAAAGAAGAGCATTATGTAGATTAAAATGTAGCCTTAGGGTTACATTTTTTTGAAGAAGTGACGCTCTGATTCTCGTCTAGATTTGCCTAAATTGACAAACATATAAAATTTTGTTAAACTTTATTAATATTTTTATATTTAGGGAGATCTTGATGAATAAACTTACTATTCAAGCACCAGATGGCAGCAATGTTAAGACTTTGTCACCAATGTACTCTATTACAACCTTGCTATTTAACTTTTTCGTTCCTCTTTTTCGTAAAGACTGGAAATACTTTGGGATCATGCTTGGATCACTGTTTGTATTTGCTGTGATTGCAACACTTCTTATCCCAGATGATTTCTTGAGACCTGTAGGAACTGCCTACAACTTGTTTTGGGCCTTTTTCTATAATCGTCTTTGGATAAAAGACCGAGTTTTCACTGATGGTTGGGTGCCTACTGACGATGCTAGTAAAGCCTTGCTTGACAAGACTTTTCCTAAAAATGCATAAAAAAAGTAAAAAGATTGCACAAAAAGCTTGCAATCTTTTTTTTCTTTTGCTATAATTATCAATGGTTTGAAAAAACTGCCTAAGACAGTAGGGGAGCTCGACTCATAAAAATCCTACCGAGGACAAAACGTATCATGTAAAAGAAGCGTATTGTACTTTCGTGTCTAGGTTTGGGCGCGTTTTTCTTTTAGAAAATTCCCCAAGCAAAATAATTACGGAGGTGAAACACTAAATGAGTGAAGCAATTATTGCTAAAAAAGCAGAATTAGTTGACGTAGTAGCTGAGAAAATGAAAGCTGCTGCATCAATCGTTGTTGTGGACGCTCGTGGTTTGACAGTTGAGCAAGATACTGTTCTTCGTCGTGAGCTTCGTGGAAGCGAAGTTGAGTACAAAGTAATTAAAAACTCAATCTTACGTCGTGCAGCTGAAAAAGCTGGTCTTGAAGATCTTGCATCAGTATTTGTTGGACCATCTGCAGTAGCATTTTCTAACGAAGATGTTATCGCACCAGCGAAAATCTTGAACGATTTTGCTAAGAATGCAGAAGCACTTGAAATCAAAGGTGGTGCTATCGAAGGCGCTGTCGCATCAAAAGAAGAGATTCTTGCACTTGCAACTCTTCCAAACCGCGAAGGACTTCTTTCTATGCTCCTTTCTGTACTTCAAGCGCCAGTTCGCAACGTTGCACTTGCTGTCAAAGCAGTTGCAGACAACAAAGAAGACGCAGCTTAATCTTAAGCTACGCAGCGTAGCCTAGCTACAAAAAAATTATTATAAAAATAAAAACTTATTTGGAGGAAATAACAATGGCATTGAACATTGAAAACATTATTGCTGAAATTAAAGAAGCTTCAATCCTTGAATTGAACGACCTTGTAAAAGCTATCGAAGAAGAATTTGGTGTAACTGCAGCTGCTCCTGTAGCTGTTGCTGCAGCTGGTGCTGCTGACGCTGGTGCTGCTAAAGATTCATTTGACGTTGAATTGACAGCTGCTGGTGACAAAAAAGTTGGCGTTATCAAAGTTGTACGTGAAATCACTGGTCTTGGCCTTAAAGAAGCTAAAGAACTTGTTGATGGTGCACCAGGTGTCATCAAAGAAGGCGTTCCAACTGCAGAAGCTGAAGAAATCAAAGCTAAATTGGAAGAAGCTGGAGCTTCAGTTACTCTTAAATAATCATTTATTGATTGCTTGGGACTGAAAGCCTAGTATTAAAGCCTTTTCGTTGAGTTAAGGCGATTCAAAAAATGGGAAGTTTCGTTAGAAACACCCCGAAGACACCCCCACAAATTATTGTGGGGGTGTCTTTTTTATGAAAAGTAATAAAATTTTATCAAGTCATTGATTATTTTACTTAAATTTGACAACACTTTGATTTGGTGTTATATTTACGGGGAGAAATACAAATAAAACAAGACAACTTTGAGATTAATTCTTTGGATTATGGAAATTAATATCCAAGAATTGGATGGTAAATCTGCTGCTGGGTGGCGTACGGCTGTTAGATTAACAGTACAGGGGCGCTGTGGTTGGTGGTTTACATATTCTTTTTCGCCAAACGTGCGCTGTGGATAAAACTCTCTATTTTTTGACAGGAGGATAAAATGGAAGGAATTATTGGGACACTAGATTTCTATGCACCTGTACTGGTCTTAGGAGTTATTGTCATAGGGATTGTTTACTTTATGAAAAAAAGAAACAATCGAAAATAATCAATATCGACCGATACCTAAAAAAGTATCGGCTTTTTTTATAGCATAAATATATTGCACAAAATACTCATGGCAAACCTTGAAAGAAACCGTATAATGAGAGTGTAAAAAAGAAACGGAGGAATGAAATGATGAAACAGCTTATTGTGACAGGATTAACGAAAACATTTGGTCAAGGGGATAATATCGTTCATGCTTTATTAGATGTGAACTTGTCC
This sequence comes from Streptococcus sp. 27098_8_113, assembly GCF_041432545.1. Lineage (NCBI taxonomy): Bacteria > Bacillati > Bacillota > Bacilli > Lactobacillales > Streptococcaceae > Streptococcus > Streptococcus sp. 27098_8_113. The sequence continues at coordinate 57,717 of NZ_JAPVZU010000003.1, forward strand.
GTTGAAAAAGGTGAATTTCTGGCAATTATGGGGGCTAGTGGTAGTGGAAAAACAACACTTCTCAACTGTATTTCAACGATTGATAAACCAACATCAGGTGAGATTCGATTTGAAGATTTTGACATCATCCATGCCAAGGAAAATGAACTAGCTGACTATCGTGCTAAAAACATTTCCTATATTTTCCAAGCTTACAACTTGGTGGAAACCTTGACAGTTTATGAAAATATTGTTCTACCTCTCCAGATACAGGGGAAAAATATCAAAAAACATCAGGATAAGATTGAGGAAATTTTGGATAAGTTGGCCATCCAAAACTTAAAAGATAAGTTTCCTAATCAGTTATCAGGTGGCCAGCGACAACGTGTGGCAACTGCTAGAGCCTTGATTGATGATTCTAAACTGATTATCGCAGATGAGCCGACGGGAGCCTTGGACTCTGCCAATTCTGAAAAACTGATGGCGCTTTTGCAGGAAATCAATAAAAGTTTTGGTATTACCATTTTACTGGTTACGCATGACCCTGCCGCAGCCAAGTACTCTTCACGGATGGTGCTACTTAGCGATGGAAAGATTATGTATGATTTGGAACGTAACAGCTTATCTAATGAACAGTATTTGCAAGAGATTTACAGCCGTACCAGATAGGAGGAGGAGAGTATGTATCCAAAATTGATTTTACGAAATGTATTTCGAAATTTACAGACCTATACCATCTATTTTTTCAGTCTGACCTTGATTTATAGCTTGCTCTACGCTTTTAATGCTTTACCAAGCCATCCAGTGATGCAAAGTTTATCAGGAGCAAAGGAAATGTTAACGACGGTGATGAGCCAGTACATGGGCTTGCTTTCCTATCTGATTCTATCGGCGATTGCCTTTCTCGTCGTTTATTCCACAAACTTTGTCCTGGGACGGCGCAAGAAAGAGCTGGGACTTTATGCAACGCTGGGAATGAAGAAGAAGCAGATTATCCGTACCCTGTTCTTTGAAACCATGCTGGTCAATATCTTTTCCTTGATTCTAGGTTTCTTGCTTGGAGTGATCTTACTGGTCATTCTAGCTAAGATTGCATCTGAGTTTTTTATGGCCAATTACTTTGGTAGTCTGTTTTTCTTTGATAGCAAGTCTGTCATCTTACTAGTTTATTCCTATTTGGTAACCAGTTTTATTGTTGGTGTCATGGACATTCTTACCTTTAGAAAGCAAAATATCATTGCACTCATTCAAGAAAATGGGGTCAAGAAATCTGTCTTGGCAAAAGGCAAGCCAGTTCTTCAAGCACTTCTCTTTATTCTTTCGACAGCTGTTATCGGTTTTGGTGCTCTCTATTTTTCAGACTATTACCATCTATCACTCTTGAAAAGCTGGGGTATCTTACTTGTATCTGTCTTCGTGATTTTTGTGATTTTATTTTACAATACCTTGAGCCATTTTATCTTGGTTTCCCTTAGAAAACTGCCTCAAACCTACTATAACAGACTAAACAGTTTTAAAATTCGTCAATTTTCAAAACAAGCTGACAGTAATTCGGTCACGTTGGCTGTCTTATCCTTGACCTTGACACTGGCTCTCAGCTTACTAGTTTTTAGTGGTAGTGCCTATACGACTATGAACCGAGAGCTGAACAAATACTCACCTTATGACGTATCTGTCAATCTTTATCGTGGTCAAGAGTTCCAGTTTTCTCAGGAATCTGTCAAAGACAGATTGAAAGCAGATGGATTTGACTTTAACCTCATCAAAGAGGAGTACAGCTATCCTATCTATTCTAGTGATTTAACCTATAAAGATTTGATTGATACTAGCAATCTTTGGGCGCATGATAAGGAACTTCCTGAATCAAAAGTACCGATTTTAGGAATTTCTGCCTACAATCATCTCAGTAAACTGCAAGGGAAAAAAGCGGTTGACTTGGCAGATAACCAATTTCTGGTCAATGCCAACTATAAAGGAACTGCCAAGCAGATTCAGGACTTTCTATCAACGACCAAAAACCTCACGATTAACGGTCATTCTCTCAATCTTGCATCTTCCAAGCCACTTGAAACGGTTTACTTTTTATCTTCAGTAGGTACAAATGATACAGGAACCTTGATTGTACCCGATAAGGTAGTAATTGGACTGACGGAAGACCACATGACCTATGTTGCTAATTTCAAAGAAAATATTGACAAGCGGAAAGTAGAAGCATTCTTGAGTCAGTGGATTGAAAAATACTACTTCACTCGTGATGGTACAGAGTTGAATCCGTTCACCTATCAAACGAAAGGAAGAATTTTTGAGATTTATCTTGGATTTATGGGCGTCATCGTCTTTGTCATGATTTTTGTCAGTGTTATTTTTATCATTATTTCCCTCAGTATCTTGTCACTTCAAACTTCTACAAGTTCTTTGGATAGTGTCAATGATTATCAAATCTTATACCTTCTTGGGAATAAGAGAAAGCAAAATCGCTCTATTCTTTTGCAACAGATTCTAAGTTATTTCTTGGTTCCGCTGGTTATCGCAGGTCCGCTAGCACTTGCCTTGAGTACAGCTCTTTTGGGCTATTTTGAGAATTTCGCTAATACCAGCATTTCTATTGATATCACCTATCTGGGAGTAGCGGTTTTACTCTTCGTCCTTTACCTGCTAGTGACTTACAGAGTAAGTTGGCAAATTATTGAAAATTAAGTCAAATACCAGAGTTGCCTATCCGACAATTCTGGTATTGTGTTATAATGATATTAAAGTAGTTCAGGAAGTGGATACATATGAAACAGTTTGTCAAATTGATCTCGAAAAACTCACTTTTATTGTGGTGGTTGACGATTTTTAATCATCTAACTTTGATGATTTATATTTATTATAGGGTTCCTCTGGACTTTTCGACAGATTTTTCCTTACAGATGGTTTTATTGCTGATTATTGCTTTAATTGCATTTAGTTATATTTGTAATATTGTGACCTTTCGTTATAGTGAGTTGAAACTCTGGTTGCTCCTGATGATGTTTCTCATTAGCTGGCAATCCATATTTAATCAAGGAGTTACGAGCACCCTGTTGCACTTTTTTGATATTCTTCATCCGCTCAACTCTTTTTTATTAGTGTATAGTTCTCTGTCTATTCTCTTTCTGGGAGAGAAAATAGGAGAAGAACTGTTGAGTGTGTCCTTTGTGTTGACACTAATCACCGTTAGTTCGTATCTGTTAAGTCCTTCAATTTTTCTCTTTCTGTCCTTGTTTGCGTCTTTCTTTTTAAACCTTGTTCCCTTGATTTTATTTATTTTATATCATGAAGAGTTGAAAAGTAAACTCAGGTATCAGAGACGAAATTTGTGGATATTAGCTCTAATATTGCCTCTTTCTTATTTCTTTTTGTATATCAATACGACGAGCTCAGAAGTGATGAACCTAGTCTGGTATCTGGAAATTGTTGGCATCTTAGTTTTTTTACACTTCAAAACTATTATCAGCTCTCTTCAAAAAAAGGTATCAGAGTTAAAATTATCCTATATAAAAGCTTTTTCACACTTATTTTTACTAGTTATGTTTTTGTTAGTAGGTATTTTCATCATCTTTCGTCTAGATTTAAACACGAGCTTTTTGGTCTTGAATATCATGTTACTATTGTTCGGGATTTGTTCGGAAGAATTGATTCGTCTCTTTCGTTCTGCTGAAATGCTAGATGCTAGGGATTATGTAAAAGTTCTCTTTTTAAAGCGTAACCGTATGGTAAAAAGTCTGCTGGCAAATGAAGACACAGAACAACAGTTCTCCGAATTTCTTCACAATGAAATCCTGCAAAATGTGATGGCAATAAAAAATTTCAATAAATATAGTAGCAATCAAGCTTTTGGTGAACAGATCAATCTGGTGACAGAAGAGTTGGTTCAGCGGATTCGTGAGCGGATGGATTATTATCAGCCAATGGTAGAAACAGACGAGCAGTTAGACATCCAGTATCAAGGGCTGATTAATCGGATTGTCAAGCGCTATCACGCAGAAAATGAAGTCGTCACACAGTTTCCTGTCCACTTTAGGCTTTTATCTCCTTACGATAAAATTGCCTATCGTCTGGTTGAGGAATTGGCGACCAATGCCGTTAAGTACGCTAGTGGTGGAACAATTTTTTTGAAGATTGATGTGCATGATGACGCTATTTTTATCATTTCTGAAAATGACTGCCTTCAAACAGAAAAATCCTTAGGTTATGGCTTGAAAAATATGTCTAATAAAATTAGTGTTTTAGGTGGTCAAATGCAGATTTTTGAAAATAATAAGAGATTTCGTGTAGAAATTATTCTCCCGATTGATAAGGAGTTGTGTTATGAAAATTTTGTTAATTGATGATCATAAATTATTTAGCCAAAGTATCAAGATGATTTTAGAGTTATCGGAAAACATTAAAAAGGTCCAGTTGGTGGATAATTTTTCGACTATCTCGGAGATTGCTTTTAATGACTACGACATTATTTTGATTGACATCAACCTGACGAGTCTGTATCAAGCTGATGGGCTGACCTTGGCACAAGAGATTATCGACAATGGTTGTTCTAGTAAGATTGTAATTTTGACGGGATACAGCAAAAAGATGTATGAACACCGAGCTAAAGCTATGGGTGCTTATGGCTTTCTGGATAAAAGCATGAACCCAGATGAGTTGGTGAAAAAGCTGGAAAAGATTTATCTAGGTGGCAAGGTCTTTTCAGATGAAGTGATGGTAGAGGTGCTAACACCACGAGAAATCGAGATGCTAGAACTGGTTAGAAATGGCTTGGCTATTGATGATATCTGTGAAAGGATTTATGTGAGTAAACGTACAGTTTCCAATCACTTGGCCAATATCTTTTCAAAATTGGGAGTGACTAACAGGCAGGAGGCGATTCACATCGCTGAGCAGTTGGGCTATTTTCCACCAGATTAAAAAGTTGCAGAAGATGCAGCTTTTTTAATTTATTTACAAAAATTGCACATATTACTCATTCTAATAAACGGTAAATTTGATAATCTATTAGTAATTAAGGAGGAAATCATTATGTCTATGGTATCTGAAAAATGGTTAAGTTTATTTAATAATATCGAAGATGATGAGCAGTTAGATGAATTTTTAAAGACTACCTCTGGAGATAGTCTACAAGATTGGGAAGAAAAATTTCTTCAGTACGAGCAGTGGGGAAAAGGTTACATTGAGCGAGAGTTGGGAACAATCTTATGTGATGAATATAACCCTCAGGAAAAGCTCAGAGTAAGCATTCATTCTTAAAATATAATACAAACTCGAAGAAAAGATATGCTGGTAGGTCTTTACGCTTTTTTATATTTCTGCTATACTATTCTTAGTAAGGCGTGCATTTGCGCGCTCTTTTCTGTCTAAAAGTACTCTTCAGTGCTTTTTTATTGTTATAGAAAATGGAGGGATTATGCTTTACATTTGGTCTTATTTGAAACGCTACCCCAAGTGGTTGGTACTGGATTTTGTGTCGGCCATCTTTTTTGTAGTGGTCAATCTAGGGCTGCCAACAGTTTTGGCGCGCATGATTGACGAAGGGATTAACCAAGGCGATCAGGAACGCCTGTATTTCTGGGGCTTTATCATGCTGCTGGTTATTATCCTTGGGATTTTGGGGCGGATCGTCCTTTCCTATGCCGCTGGAAAATTAACGACCAGCATGGTGCGAGATATGCGGAATGATCTCTATGACAAGCTGCAGGAGTATTCCCATCATGAGTATGAGCAGATCGGCGTTTCTTCGCTGGTGACACGGATTACCAGTGATGCCTTTGTCCTCATGCAGTTTGCTGAGCAAACACTCAAAATGGGAGCTATCACGCCTATCATGATGCTGTCTTCCATCCTCATGATTTTCCTGACCAGTCCGTCCATGGCTTGGATTGTGGCGATTTCAGTGCCTTTTTTGGCAATCGTAGTCTGGTATGTGGCGGTCAAGACGCGTCCCCTGTCTGAAAAGCAGCAGAAGACACTGGACAAGATCAACCAGTATGCTCGGGAAAATCTGACCGGTCTGCGGGTCATTCGAGCCTTTGCCCGTGAGGAATTTCAGGAAGAGCGCTTCGCCAATGAAAATGAAATCTATGCGGAGAATTCCAACCGTCTCTTCAAATTGACAGGTTTGACGGAGCCTCTCTTTGTGCAGATTATCATTGCCATGATTGTGGCCATTGTCTGGTTTGCCCTGAAACCACTAGGCAGCGGCGAGTTGAAAATCGGGGATTTAGTTGCCTTTATCGAGTACAGTTTCCATGCCCTTCTGTCCTTCCTGCTCCTGTCCAGTCTCTTTACCATGTATCCACGTACGGCGGTCTCTAGCGAGCGGCTGAAGGAAGTCATGGATATGCCGATTTCCATCGATCCAAATGAGAATGGGATCACGGAAACTGCGACTCATGGCTATCTGGAATTTGACAATGTAACCTTTGCCTATCCAGGTGAGACGGAAAATCCTGTTCTGCATAATATTTCTTTCAAGGCCAAACCGGGGGAAACGATCGCCTTTATCGGCTCAACAGGTTCTGGTAAATCTTCCTTGGTTCAGCTGATTCCGCGTTTCTATGATGTGACCTTGGGCAAGATTTTGGTGGATGGTGTGGATGTCCGCGCCTATAATCTCAAGGCTCTCCGTCAGAAGATTGGCTTTATCCCGCAGAAAGCTTTGCTATTTACCGGGACGATCGCTGAAAATATCCGCTATGGTAAGGAAGATGCTAGCTCTGAGGAGCTCAATCAAGCAGCGGATGTGGCTCAGGCTCGCGACTTTATCGAGAGCAGAGAAGAGCGCTTCGAGACGCATTTGGCTGAAGGCGGCAGCAATCTATCCGGTGGTCAAAAGCAACGTCTGTCCATTGCGCGTGCGGTTGTTAAAGAGCCAGACATTTATATTTTTGATGATTCCTTCTCGGCTCTGGACTACAAGACAGATGCGACTTTGCGCCGCCGACTCAAGGAAGTGACGCAGGATGCAACGGTTCTCATCGTGGCTCAGCGGGTTGGAACCATTATGGATGCGGATCAGATTATTGTCCTAGACAAGGGTGAAATCGTGGGTCGAGGCCGACATGAGGAGCTGATGGAAAATAATGCCATCTATCGCGAAATTGCCAATTCCCAGCTCAATAGCCAATCACTAACAGAAGAATAGGAGGAAGAGATGAAAGAAAATAGTTTTGTCCGCTTATGGGGCTATCTAAAAGTCTATAAAGCTGCCGTGCTTCTTGCAGTCTTCCTCAAGATTGTCAGCGTGGTCATGAGTGTCCTAGAGCCTTTTGTCCTAGGGCTTGCTATCACAGAGCTGACACAAAATCTGCTAGATATGGCCAAGGGAGTGCCCGGTGCAGCCATCAATAGCAGCTACGTGGCTTGGATTATGCTGCTTTACTTTATTCGTGCCCTCTTTTATGAGATTGGTGCCTATTTCTCTAACTATTTTATGACCAATGCTGTGCAGAGCACCGTTCGCGATATGCGCAATGAGCTCAGTCGTAAAATCAATCGAATTCCTGTTTCCTACTTTGACAAGCACCAGTTCGGTGATCTGATTGGGCGCTTCACCAGTGATGTGGAGACCGTCTCAAATGCACTTCAACAAAGTTTTTTGCAGGTGGTCAATGCCGTCATGACCCTTATTTTGGTCATTGGGATGGTTCTTTATCTGAATGTCCAGCTGGCCTTGATTGTTATCGTCAGCATTCCTCTGACTTATTTTGGAGCTAGATTTATTCTTAAAAAATCTCAGCCTTACTTTAAGCAGCAGGCGGATGTTTTGGGTGCTATGAATGGCTTCGTACAGGAAAATCTGTCTGGTTTTAATGTTCTCAAGCTTTATGGTCGGGAAGAGACTTCGGCTGAGGATTTTCGAGCTATTACTCAAAATTTGCAGGAAGTCGGTTTTAAAGCCAGCTTTATCTCAGGACTCATGATGCCCGTCCTTAATGGGATTTCAGATTTGACCTATCTTATCGTTGCTCTCTTGGGTGGTTTACAGGTTATTGCTGGTCAGCTGACCATCGGGAATATGCAGGCCTTTGTCCAGTACGTCTGGCAGGTCAATCAACCCATCCAAAACCTTACCCAACTGGCTGGTCAGCTCCAGAGTGCCAAGTCTTCGCTGGATCGGATTTTCCGGATTTTGGATGAGCCAGATGAAGTCATGGATAATACTATCCAGCTAGACAAGGACTTGACTGGTCAAGTCAGCTTCAAAGATGTAGACTTCCAATATGTGGCAGACAAGCCGCTGATTCGCAACTTTAATCTGGAAGTCCAGCCGGGTGAAATGGTGGCTATTGTCGGGCCGACTGGAGCTGGTAAGACGACCTTGATCAATCTTCTCATGCGTTTCTACGATGTGACCAAGGGCTCTATCAGCGTGGATGGCCACGATATTCGCCAGCTATCCCGCCAAGACTATCGTAAGCAATTTGGTATGGTTCTGCAGGACGCTTGGCTTTATGAGGGGACTATCAAGGAAAATCTTCGATTTGGTAACCTTGATGCTACTGATGAGGAGATTGTGGAAGCAGCCAAATCAGCCAATGTGGACCACTTTATCCGTACCTTGCCAGGTGGCTACAATATGGAAATGAATCAGGAGTCTAGCAATATTTCGCTGGGTCAAAAGCAACTTCTGACGATCGCACGGGCTCTCTTGGCCGATCCTAAGATTCTAATTTTGGACGAGGCGACATCCTCAGTGGACACTCGTTTGGAGTTGTTGATTCAGAAGGCTATGAAAACTCTTATGCAGGGGCGGACGAGCTTTGTTATTGCTCACCGCTTGTCCACTATCCAAGAAGCAGACAAGATTTTGGTGCTCAAGGATGGGCAAATCATTGAGCAAGGCAATCACGAGTCGCTGCTAGCTGACAAGGGCTTCTATCATGACTTGTATATGAGCCAATTTTCAGATAAGAAAGAAGACTAGACATACAAAAAGAGGAAACTCAGCTGAGTTTCCTTTTTGATTTATAATTTGATGGAGTTTTACTTCAAAAACTTGTCGAGTGAAAAGTTGCTTAAAGATCTTCTACTTGAATGACGTGGGTTTCAAATTCGAGATTTGGCATGGCTGCTGCTAAATCCTGTTGAATGCGTTCAAGGGCTTCTAGTCGCATTTGGACAGATGTATGGGCATTTCCTTGGATAATGAAAATGGCATTTTTGGTGCTATCATCAAATTTATAAAGGTCACTATCACGGACATCAAGCCAAGCAAGGATGCCTTTTTCATCTCGATAGACATAGTCGGTCGGAGCCACGTGCTTTTCCTTGGATAAGATAGGAAGGAAAATATCATCCTTCTGACTGACAGTAAACTCAATCTCATCACCGATTTTATCAAGGTCATGACCGCCGATAGCTAGGAGAGAATGCAAGGATTCTACATTATAAATATCAATAACGCTGTTAATCCTTGGAATGGAGCCGCGGTGTTGGATATTGCGGATCAAAGCTGGTACTGTTGGCGGGTTCTTTTTAACACTGCGCCCAACTTTCTGTAGCAAATTACAGTAGCCTTGGATAGTCGGATGGTCAGTGATTTCTGCTAAATTGCAGTTCAAAGCCCAGTTTTCTGCTTCCTTCTGTTTTTGGAGAAAGGCTTCTGATAAAGGTGCTTGGGGATCGACGTTTCTAGCAATGCCAAGGACGACACTTGTGATGCCAAGTTCTGCTAAACTTTTATCAATGGTAAATTTCATTTTTGACGGACCTCCATTTTTTTCTTACCATTATTGTACTCTTTTCTAGGGCTTTTTACAATGAAAAATATGAGTGGAATAAGGAGGAAAGGAAGGGAAGTAGCAGAATTCCTATGATAAACGCATGCCATTTCCAGTAGATACGGATCAAACCAGCGGTTTCTCGGATCCATGCAGAAGGAAGGAAATAGAAGGCCGTTCGAGAACCAATGCTGCGACCTTTGAGACCGACTTGTTTCATATAGATGCCAGCACGTAGCGCGTGGAAAGAATTTGTGACTAGGAGAACTCGATCTTGCTCCAGTCCTTGTGATAGCATAAGCTGTTTACTGAATATGAGATTTTCAAGCGTAGTGCGAGATTTATTTTCGAGGAAAATACTGTCAGTTGGGACTCCTTTTTCCATCAAATAACCTGCCATAGCCTCTGCTTCGGAAATCCACTCGTCGTCTCCCTGACCGCCAGAGACAATGATGGCTGGCTTCCGATTAAATTTTTCATAGATGGCTAGCCCTTTATCCAAGCGCTGAGCCAGCAGGGGAGGCACCTTATCTCCAAACAATCCTGCACCGAGGATAATAATGGTCTGAGGCTCTTTCTTGACTGGAAAAATATTTAAAAAGAATGCATAGATGATATAGGAAAGATAGAGAAAGGTTCCGTAAAATAGTAGCAAATCAGCGAGGGAAATCAAAGTTGCAAGAAATGACCGAGGAGCGAGAAAATGCAGTAAAGCAAGCCCCACGATCGCTAGGCCGTAGAGAAGCGATAGTAGATTGGCTAGTCTGAGCCCCTCTAGCTGTAGCATTTGGCGACCATTAAAAATCAAATAAGCAGTAGAAGCGAAAATACTAATAGGAATTGCTAAAAGCAGGATATAAAAGCTAATCATAGCTGGTGTATAACCAATAAATCGCTCAAGACTAACAATCGTAAGCCCAGCTAAAACAATGCCCATCATTATAAGAGTGAAGGTCAGGAGATAAGCATTGAATAAACTTCTAGGTTCCCGATAGACTAAAAAAGTAAAGATAGCAGCAGGAATGAGCCAGATTAGATGAAGTAACATATTAAAACCTCGCAATTGAACTTATAACTAGTATAGCATAAGTCCATCTCATAAAAAAGGAATTACGTATATGATATAAATCGAAAACAAATAAGAATAATTCGTAATAAATCGAATTATATTTCGCGATTTTCTTAAGGTTGAGAAAAGGCGATTTTTATTTCAAAATCCTTGCAATGAGTGGTGTTTATCGGTATAATGGAAAAATCTTAAAAAGACTGGAGATGACGATGATAAAAAAAGGATCCTTGACCGGTTTGCTTTTATTTGGAATGTTTTTCGGAGCCGGTAACCTGATTTTTCCACCTCAATTGGGTTTGGAATCTGGTCAAAATTTCTGGCCAGCTATTGGGGGCTTTGTCCTATCGGGCGTCGGTATTGCTATTCTAACCTTGATTATAGGTACTTTAAATCCCAAGGGCTATATTGATGAAATCTCGAAAAAGATTGCCCCTTGGTTTGCGGTAGTTTACTTGGTAGCCCTTTATCTTGCAATTGGTCCCTTCTTTGCCATTCCTCGGACGGCGACCACTGCATTTTCTGTCGGGATTGAGCCCATGTTGCCTGCAGGTTCTCATGCCATTTGGCTTTTTGGGTTTACGCTGGTTTATTTTGCCTTTGCCTATCTGATTGCACTTAATCCATCGAAAATCCTTGATAGTATTGGTCGTTATTTAACTCCAATCTTTGCCTTATTGATTGTAGTTTTAGTTGTATTAGGCGCTGCCAAATATGGTTCCACTGCTCCTCAAGGAGCAACAGGGGAATATGCTGCTTCAGCTTTCGGAGCAGGCTTTCTTCAGGGCTACAATACTCTGGATGCTTTGGCTTCAGTTGCCTTTAGTGTGGTTGCCGTGACGACACTCAACCAGCTCGGTTTCAAGAATAAAAAAGAATACATTTCTACCATTTGGATCGTGGGTATCCTTGTGGCGCTAGGCTTTAGCGTTCTTTATATTGGTCTTGCCTTTCTTGGAAATCACTTCCCACTTAATCTAGCGAATTTGCCGAAAGGAGCAAATGTAGGGGCTTCTGTTTTGTCTTCTGCAACTCAGGCTATCTTTGGGCCGATGGCTCAAATTTTCCTAGCGATTATGGTAACGGTGACCTGTTTTACAACAACAGCTGGACTTATCGTCTCAACTGGCGAATTTTTCCATAATACTTTCCCGAAAGTATCTTATAAGGTGTATGCGACCATTTTTACGCTAGTTGGTTTTGCTATTGCAAATCTTGGTTTGAATGCTATTATTCAGTATTCAGTTCCAGCTCTGGAAATTCTTTATCCTATTACCATTACGATTGTGATGATTGTCATGGTTAATCGCTTTTTGCCACTTTCTAAACCAGGTATGCAGTTGACCATCGCAGTAGTGACGCTGATTGCTTTTGCTAGCATTTTGGGACGACAATTCAAGCTAACTGCCATTCTCAATCTGGTTAATGCTCTGCCATTTGCTCAAGCTTCTCTGCCTTGGTTGCTGCCGGCGCTGGTTGGAATCTTGCTCTCACTCCTTTTGCCAAACAAGCAAAAAAGTGAAGCATTTGAATTTGAAGCATAAGAAGAAAATTCACCACAGTGTGGTGGATTTTTTTGACTCATTGTCAATTGTAGTAGGTGATTTAAGTTTAAGACTGGGAATGTTTGGTGAAGAAACTCAAGTTGTTTCTTATGAACAATAAGACAATATAAGCATTTTATAAGATAGATTTAAGAGAAATTTTAACTATTTCTTATCTCCATTTAATCTTAGGAGATTATACTAGATTCATAAAAAAACAAACCTAAAGGAGAATCTTATGAAATTCAACCTAAATCAAAAGTATGCTCGCTGGTCAATCCGTCGTTTAAGCGTGGGTGTGGCTTCCGTCGTAGTTGCCAGTGGTTTCTTTTTGCTAGTTGGTCAACCAAACACTGTACATGCAGATGTTCTCACTACGACTCCGACTGAAGTTCTTCAAACAGATTCATCATCACTAGAAAAGAATGAGTTGCCAGAGACAGTTTTAAAAGAAGGAGTGGATTCAACTCTTCCTGAAAATCAGTCAGCTTCAAAGGAAGTAGCTGATGAAACTATTTCTTTAGACAAGTCTAGCCTAACTCCAAAGGAAGAAGTAACAAAAACCAAAGAAGAACAGAATATTACAGAAGTTACCGATCAGAAAGAAGAAACTAAGCCAGTGGCAACTCTTGATGTAGTTTCAAACCAAGCTCGTGAAGCGGCTATTTCTCAATCAGTAACGACTCAAGATGAAGTTAAAAAAGGAGTTGAAGAAAATACTAAGGACTCAGTAGACGTTCCAGCCAGCTATTTAGAAAAAGCGAACGTTCCCGGTCCATTCTTGGCGGGTGTCAACCAAGTCATCCCGTATGAAGCTTTCGGTGGAGATGGTATGTTGACGCGTCTCTTGCTCAAATCTTCTGATAAGGCACCTTGGTCAGATAATGGAACAGCTAACAATCCAGCCCTCTTGCCATTTGAAGGCTTAGCGAAGGGTCAATACTTCTACGAAGTGGATTTGAACGGCAATACTACAGGTAAAGATGGACAAGCCCTTCTCGACCAACTTCGCGCTAATGGTACATATGATTACCAAGCGACTGTTAAAGTCTATGGTGCTAAAGATGGAAAAGCAGATTTGACCAATCTCGTAGCTACAAAAAATGTAACTGTTAACTTGAATGGCCTTATTTCAAAAGAAGCAGTCAAAGACTCAGTCACTAAAAATATCAAAGACCATATTGATGTCCCAGCTAGCTACTTAGAAAAAGCGAACGTTCCCGGTCCATTCTTGGCCGGTGTTAATCAAGTCATCCCGTATGAAGCTTTCGGTGGAGACGGCATGTTGACGCGCCTCTTGCTCAAATCTTCTGATAAGGCACCTTGGTCAGACAATGGAACAGCTAAAAATCCAGCCCTCTTACCACTTGAAGGCTTAGCTAAAGGTCAATACTTCTACGAAGTAGATTTGAATGGCAATACTACAGGTAAAGATGGACAAGCCCTTCTCGACCAACTTCGCGCTAATGGCACATATGCTTACCAAGCTACTGTTAAAGTCTATGGTGCTAAAGATGGAAAAGCAGATTTGACCAATCTCGTAGCTACAAAAAATGTAACTGTTAACTTGAACGGCCTTGTTTCAAAAGAAGCAGTCAAAGACTCAGTCACCAAAAATATTAAAGACCATATTGACGTCCCAGCCAGCTATTTAGAAAAAGCGAACGTTCCCGGTCCATTCTTGGCAGGTGTTAATCAAGTCATTCCGTATGAAGCTTTCGGTGGAGATGGTATGTTGACGCGTCTCTTGCTCAAATCTTCTGACAAGGCTCCTTGGTCAGACAACGGCACAGCTAAAAATCCAGCCCTCTTGCCACTTGAAGGCTTGGCGAAAGGTCAATACTTCTACGAAGTGGATTTGAACGGCAATACTACCGGTAAAGACGGGCAAGCCCTTCTCGACCAACTTCGTGCTAATGGAACTCACACTTACCAAGCTACTGTCAAGGTCTATGGTGCCAAAGATGGCAAAGCAGATTTAAGCAATCTTGTTGCGACAAAAAATGTGACGGTTGACATGAATGGTCTTATTTCAAAAGAAGCAGTCAAAGATTCAGTCACTAAAAATATTAAAGACCATATCGACGTTCCAGCCAGCTACCTAGAAAAAGCAAATGTTCCTGGTCCATTCTTGGCTGGTGTCAATCAAGTCATCCCGTATGAAGCTTTCGGTGGAGATGGTATGTTGACGCGCCTCTTGCTCAAATCTTCTGACAAGGCTCCTTGGTCAGACAATGGAACAGCTAACAATCCAGCTCTCTTACCGCTTGAAGGCTTGGCCAAAGGTCAATACTTCTACGAAGTGGATTTGAACGGCAATACTACAGATAAAGACGGGCAAGCCCTTCTTGACCAACTTCGTGCTAACGGAACTCACACTTACCAAGCTACGGTCAAGGTATATGGTGCCAAAGACGGCAAACCAGATTTGACAAATCTTATCGCGACTCGTCAAGTAACGATTCAGCTTCGTGGAAAAGAAATGGCTACAATACCATCTCAAGAAGGTCAAATGAATATGAAACCTTCTACAACACCATCTCAAGAAGGTCAGATGAATAAGAAGCCTTCTGCAACAGATTCTATGAGTACAGCTGAGGGTACGAAGGAAGTAGATCATCGCATGACTGATGTGAAGGGGGAACACCCAACTTCTAAGCCGATGGCAGATACGATGAAAAAAAATGATAAGCCTACGTTACCAAAAACTGGTGAAGCTCAAACAGCTACCATTGGTTTCTTAGGACTAGTTTTGGCAGGAATTCTTAGCCTTCTAGGTTTGAAAGAAAAACAAAAAGATTAAGGTTCAAATCATTTAAAAATTACTAAAAATAGTGTTATACTAAAGCCAGTATAACACTGTTTTTATCAGGAGATTGGCAAATGGGAAAGACAATTTTACTCGTTGATGATGAGATGGATATTCTAGATATTCAAAAGCGCTATCTTATGCAGGAAGGCTACCATGTTTTAGTGGCTCGAGATGGCGTGGAGGGGTTGGATCTTTTCAGAAAGAAATCTGTTGACCTGATCATCACGGACATCATGATGCCGAATATGGACGGTTATGACTTTATCAGTGAGGTTCAGTATATAGCACCTGATCAGCCTTTTCTTTTTATAACGGCTAAGATTAGCGATCAAGACAAAATTTACGGTTTGAGCTTAGGAGCAGATGATTTTATAGCCAAACCTTTTAGTCCGCGTGAGCTAGTTCTAAGGGTCAATAATATCTTGCGCCGACTGCATCGTGGAGGCGAGATCGAACAAATTGAGCTCGGTGATTTGGTGATGAATCATGCGGTTCATGAGGCTCGCATCGGAGAGCATTTTTTGGAATTAACAGTGAAATCCTTTGAACTGCTCTGGATTTTAGCTAGTAATCCTGAGAGAGTTTTTTCAAAGACGGAGCTTTACGAAAAGGTGTGGCAGGAAGACTTCGTAGATGATACCAATACCCTTAATGTTCATATACATGCTCTGAGACAGGAATTGACCAAGTATGCCAGTTCAGACACTCCTGCCGTCAAAACTGTCTGGGGTCTGGGGTATAAAATGGAAGGAGCACGAGGTATAAAATGAAATTAAAAAGTTACATTCTGGTGGGGTATCTGATTTCTAGCCTATTAACGATTTTGCTTGTTTTCTGGGCAGTCCAGCGAATGTTGATTGTAAAAAGTGAGATTTATTTCCTAGTTGGAATGACCTTGATTGCTAGTTTTATAGGGGCGGCAGTCAGTCTCTTTCTTTTATCGCCAGTATTTTCTTCCCTTCGGCATCTGAAAAAACAGGCTCAGAATATAGCTGACAAGGATTTTAGTACAGAGATTGACGCCAAGGGCCCTATCGAATTTCAAGAGTTGGGTCAGGCTTTTAACGATATGTCACATAATTTGCAAGAAACGTTTGAATCGCTTGATGAAAGTGAACGAGAAAAAGGAATGATGATTGCCCAGCTTTCTCACGATATTAAAACTCCCATTACCTCTATTCAGGCGACTGTGGAGGGGATTTTAGATGGAGTGATCAAGGAAGACGAGCAGATTCATTACTTGACTACGATTAGCCGTCAGACAGAGCGTTTGAATAAATTGGTGGAAGAATTGGATGTTTTGACTCTTAATGCCCAGCCTCGAATAGAATCAGATGGAGAAGCTGAAATAGTCTTTCTAGATCAGCTATTGATTGAGGCTATGAGTGAATTTCAACTATTGATTGAGCAGGAGGAGCGAGACATCTACATTCAAGTGTCTCCTGAGTCAGCGAAAATTAAGAGCCATTACGATAAACTTTCCCGTATCTTGGTCAACTTGCTAAATAATGCCTTTAAGTACTCAGACCCTGGAACTAAAATTGAGGTCGTGGCTCAATTAACTGAGCAAATCTTGACAATAAGTGTGAAAGATGAAGGACAGGGTATTGCTCCTGAGGATTTGGATAAGATTTTCAAACGCCTTTATCGTGTAGAAACATCTCGTAATATGAAGACAGGCGGGCATGGTCTGGGTCTTGCTATTGCGCGTGAATTGGCTCATCAGCTGGGTGGAGAAATAATGGTTGAAAGCCAGTGTGGCCTAGGAAGCACTTTTACATTTACTCTCAACTTAACATAAATCTACAGAAATTAGTAAACGTTTTCAATTCTTGATTTAGCAAAGATAAAACCAAATTCAAGTTTTTTCAAATCGATCTCCCTATTTTTAGGGGGATTTTTATTTTATACTAGAGTCAGAAAATTGATAGAGAGGTTTTTGAAATGGCAACAAGTTTTTTGTTCTTTATTTCTGTTTTTCTGGCGGGGATTCTTTCCTTTTTCTCCCCTTGTATCTTACCGCTGATGCCAGTCTATGTGGGGATTTTGCTGGATTCGGATCAGCCGAAAACGGTTCGGTTTATGGGAAAAGAGATTTCCTGGTATGGATTGGTTAAGACGCTCTGCTTTATAGCAGGTCTATCTACTGTATTTTTGGTTTTGGGCTATGGAGCTGGCGCTCTAGGGCAAGTCCTCTATGCCCCTTGGTTTCGCTATATTCTGGGTGGAATTGTCATTCTACTGGGAATCCACCAGATGGGACTTATCAATATCCAACAACTGCAAAAGCAAAAGAGCATCCAACTTAAAAAGAATAGTAAAAGAAGAGATTTTCTTAACGCTTTTCTCTTAGGCATCACCTTTAGCTTTGGTTGGACGCCCTGTGTGGGACCTGTTCTGAGTTCTGTCTTAGCAATTGCTGCTTCTGGCGGTAACGGCGCTCTTCAGGGAGGCTTACTTATGTTGGTTTATACACTAGGATTAGCACTTCCGTTTCTAGCCATGGCTTTGGCCTCTGGCTGGGTATTACAGCGCTTTTCGAAACTCAAACCTTATATGGGAACGCTTAAGAAAATCGGCGGGGCACTCATCATCCTCATGGGAATCTTGCTTATGCTCGGAAATCTAAACGCTTTAGCATCGCTATTTGGATAAATATTATATAATTAAAGGAGAAATATCATGAAAAAAATCGCTACCCTTACAATGGCTACTCTTAGTATCATTGCCTTGGCTGCTTGCTCCAGTCAAAAGTCAAATTCAGACATGAAAAAGATGGATGACAGCAGCATGACGAAGAAAGATGATATGAAAAAAGACGACATGAAGAAGGAGGATATGAAAGACTCCAGCATGTCTGATGATAAAATGAAAAAGGATGACATGAAGGACTCGTCTATGATGTCCGATAGTAAGTCTGACATGAAAGATGATATGAAATCAAGCGATTCAAGCATGAAGGATGACATGAAAGATTCATCTGAAATGTCATCTGAAAAATAAAGTTATCAATAAGGGTGGAAGTCGTCAGTTTTGTCGGCTTTCTCCTTATTTTGAAAGGAAAGAAAATGATGAAGAAACTATCGATTTTGACTGCCAGTCTGCTTTGTGTCGGCTTATTGGGAGCTTGCTCAAATCAGCAAATGAATTCGGAAGCTTCTAAAAATGATAAAAGTTCCATGACTAGTAAGGCAAATTCTAATCAAGCTACAAAGATGGCCAAGGATTTTAGTCTGCAAGGAGTGGACGGCAAGACCTACAAGCTGTCTGATTTCAAAGGCAAGAAAGTCTATCTAAAGTTTTGGGCTTCTTGGTGCTCTATCTGTCTATCCACTCTTGGAGATACCAATGATTTGGCTAAGGAGCAGGAAGGGAAGGACTATGTCGTCTTATCAGTGGTATCTCCGACCTTTAATGGAGAAAAGTCAGCAGATGATTTTAAGAAATGGTACAAGTCTTTGGACTACAAAGACTTCCCAGTTCTCATGGACACCAAGGGAGAATTGCTGAAAGAATACGGTATTCGCTCCTATCCATCTGCTCTCTTTATCAATAGTGATGGCTCACTTGCTAAAACTCATGTAGGCTATATGAGCAAGGAAGATATTGAGAAAACA
This sequence comes from Streptococcus sp. 27098_8_113, assembly GCF_041432545.1. Classification (NCBI taxonomy): domain Bacteria; kingdom Bacillati; phylum Bacillota; class Bacilli; order Lactobacillales; family Streptococcaceae; genus Streptococcus; species Streptococcus sp. 27098_8_113. The sequence continues at coordinate 76,475 of NZ_JAPVZU010000003.1, forward strand.
TTGAAAGAAATCAAGTAGAAAGGAGTAAAGAGCATGGAAGGCAAATGGAAGATTTTTCTAGTTTTGGTTGGCTTGCTTGCCTGTTTTGGTCTATTTTTCTTAATCAAGGGCTCCATGTCTATTAACCCATCTCAGGCCAATATTGAGCAAATCAAGAAAGCCTCTATGAGCAAGACAGAAGTGACTAAACAAAAGAAAGAAGATGTCAAGGAAGAGGACAAACGGGAGATTTATCTGGCTGGCGGCTGTTTCTGGGGAGTAGAGGAGTACTTTTCTCGTGTGCCAGGTGTCATTGATGCTGAGTCTGGCTATGCAAATGGTAGGAGCGACACGACCAAGTATGAATTGGTCTCTCAAACTGGTCACGCTGAAACGGTAAAAATTACTTATAACGTAAAAAAAATATCTCTAAAAGAAATTCTGCTTCATTATTTCCGCATTATTGATCCAACTTCTAAAAACAAGCAGGGAAATGATCAGGGTACCCAGTATCGGACAGGTGTTTATTATAAGGATGAAGCAGATTTGAATACCATCAATCAAGTTTTTGATGAAGTTGCTAAGAAATATGATAAGCCTTTGGCTGTTGAAAAAGAGTCTCTGAAAAACTTTATCAAAGCAGAAGATTATCATCAGGATTACTTAAAAAAGAATCCTAATGGATATTGCCATATCGATGTCAATCAAGCTGCTTATCCTGTTATCGAAGCTAGTCGCTATCCTAAGCCTAGCGATGAAGAGATTAAGGCTAAGCTCTCGCCAGAAGAATACGCAGTCACACAAAAGAATGACACAGAGCGGGCCTTTTCTAATCGCTATTGGGATAAGTTTGATGCTGGTATCTACGTGGATGTGGTGACAGGCGAGCCTCTCTTTTCATCAAAGGATAAGTTTGATTCAGGCTGCGGTTGGCCGAGTTTCACACGCCCTATCAGTCCTGATGTTGCGACTTACAAAGAAGATAAGAGCTTCAACATGACACGGACGGAAGTTCGTAGCCGGGTTGGAAATTCACATCTGGGCCATGTTTTCACAGACGGTCCTAAGGACAAGGGCGGCTTGCGTTATTGCATCAATAGTCTGTCCATTAAGTTCATTCCAAAAGCTGAGATGGAGGAGAAGGGCTACGGTTATCTGTTGGATTATGTTTAAGAGCATTTTGATTGAAAATTTGCTATAATAAATCCATCTAAAATAAGGAGTTGAATCTTGTGTATTCAATTATAATTGTAGAGGATGAGTATCTGGTAAGACAGGGGATTGCGTCCTTAGTAGACTATGAACAGTTTGGTATGCAAGTCATTGCCCAGGCTGAAAATGGAAGAGAAGCTTGGCAGAAATTTCAGGAAAATCCTGCTGACATTCTGCTGACCGATATCAATATGCCACAGATGAACGGTCTCGAACTGGCCAAGCTAGTCAGGGACCAGGCTCCTAAGTGCCATATTGTTTTTTTGACGGGCTATGATGACTTTGACTATGCTCGGACGGCCATTAAGCTAGGTGCAGATGACTATCTGCTAAAGCCTTTTTCCAAGGATGATGTTGAGGAGATGTTGGCCAAGGTGCAGACTAAACTTGATAAGGAACGTAAAAAAGCCCAGATTCAAAATTTGTTTGATCAGGGACAGCACTCTGAGTTGGAAGAGGCTATTCATGCGCGTCTAGCTGATTCAGAGTTAAGCCTGAAAAGTTTGGCTTTCCAATTGGGGTTTAGTCCGTCCTATCTTAGCGTTCTTATCAAAAAAGAATTAGGCTTGCCCTTTCAGGATTATCTGATCCAAGAGCGGATGAAAAAAGCAAAGCTCTTACTCCTGACCACAGATTTGAAGATTTATGAAATAGCAGAGCAGGTTGGTTTTGACGATATGAACTATTTTTCTCAGCGCTTTAAGCAGGTGGTTGGGCTGACACCTCGGCAGTTTAAAAAAGGAGAGGAGAAATGAAACGTTATCCGCTTCTTATCCAGTTGATTGTCTATATTTTTCTGCTGGTTCTTTTACTCTTAGGGTTTGTTGGAAGTCTTTACTATCAGACTAGCTCGGGGACTATTCGGCAGCTGACAGAGCGGACGACGCGCAATAGCATGGAGCAAAGCGGGCAGTTCATTGCTTCCTATTTGCAAAAATTAAAACAAACCACCTCTACACTGAGTAAGGAAGAAACGATTCGTGAATTTGCTCAGAATCAAGAAAGCAGCGAAACGCCAGTACAGGCTTTGATGAAAACCATTATTGAGACAGATCCGGATTTGGTGTCGGCAGTACTGGTTACCAAGGACGGGCGCGTGGTCTCAACAGATTCTCAAATTAGTATGCAGACATCTTCTGATATGATGAATGAAAAATGGTATCAGGAAGCTGTTCATACCAAAGCCATGCCTGTCTTGACTCCTGCTCGCAAAGAGTCCCTGTCATCTGAGAAGGAAAAGTGGGTTGTTTCCGTCACTCAGGAAGTAGTGGATGAAGCAGGTCAGAATCTCGGTGTTTTACGTTTGGATATCGGCTATAACAGTCTCAAAGCCTATCTGGATCGGCTTCAGCTAGGAAAGAAGGGTTTTAGTTTTATTGTCAATAGCCAGCATGAATTTGTCTATCATCCTAAGAAGAGTGTTTATTCCTCTAGTCAGGAAATGAAAGCTATGCAGCCCTATATCTCGGTCAAGGACGGTTACGCAGACCAGAAACAGGCTTTTGTCTATCAAATTGATATCGCAGACAGCGACTGGACTTTAATTGGCGTTGCCTCATTAGAGCAATTGCAGATGCTTCAGTCACAGATGCTTTATTCTTTTATGGGACTGGGCGTTTTAGCACTCCTGATGTGCTTGACTGGTATTTGGTTTGTCCTGCGTTTGTGGATTAAGCCTCTGCAGAATCTGCAGGCTGTCATTCTGAAGATTGGCGCAGGTGACTCAAACCTGCGAGCGGAAGCTAAGGGTTCTCCAGAGTTGGTTGACTTGGCTCAGCAGTTCAATAAAATGCTGGATCAAATTGAACAGCTGATGGAAGCTGTCAAGGCTGAAGAACAAAATGTCCGTCGTTATGAGCTCCGAGCTCTCTCGGCTCAAATCAACCCCCATTTCCTTTATAATACCTTAGATACAATTGTCTGGATGGCTGAGTTTAATGACAGCAAGCGTGTTGTTGAGGTAACAAAATCACTCGCCCAGTATTTCCGCTTGGCGCTCAATCAAGGACATGAACAGATTTCTCTTAAAGATGAGATTGATCACGTTCGTCAGTATCTTTTTATCCAGAAGCAGCGCTATGGTGACAAGCTCCAATATGAGATTGAAGAGGATGAATCTCTAGCTGATTATAAATTGCCCAAGCTGGTACTCCAGCCCTTGGTTGAAAATGCCATCTACCATGGTATCAAGGAAATTGACCGACAAGGCATGATTCGGGTGACGTCGAAAGCAGAAGAGGGGCGGCTGATACTGTCTATCTATGACAACGGCCGAGGCTTTGATGTCAACGCCTCTATGGATGCGACTCTCCTTCGCTTAGGTGGTGTTGGTCTGAAAAATGTCGATCAACGCTTGAAACTGCAGTTCGGAGAAGACTACCATATGGAAATCCAGTCCGAACCAGATACATTCACCCAGATTAGCCTTTATTTGCCACTAGATTCAGATGATTAAGTTCGCTATCCTTCAGTACTCCAGCCGGAAAATTTCCGGCTTTTTTGCTGTTTAGGAACGAAATAGTGTTTTGACAGACGGCTTCTCCGATAAATGATACTAGAATGAGGATAGTGTAGCAAAATGTGGAAAAATTTAAATCGTTTGTTATAATAATATTGAAAACACATCTTAAAGGAGGTTGGGATGGAGTCTGGTTTATTTTTTGTTTCGGTCTTTTTGGCTGGAATTCTCTCGTTTTTCTCACCCTGTATCTTTCCCTTGTTACCAGTCTACATAGGGATATTGCTGGATGAAGAAGAGCCTAGAGAAGTCAAGTTTTTAGGCAGAAAGATTGCTTGGACTGGTCTGATCAAGACCTTGTGTTTCATTGCTGGAATATCTTTAGTTTTCTTCCTACTAGGCTTTGGTGCAGGATTCCTAGGCAGAGTGATTTACGATGAGAAATTCCGTTATCTGATGGGGATCATCATCATTTTGCTCGGAATTCACCAGATGGAGCTGATTAATATCAGGCAGTTACAATTCCAGAAAAATGTGGAATTTAAGAAGAACAGTCGTCGGAATGATTTTCTTTCAGCCTTTTTACTTGGTATTAGTTTCAGTTTTGGTTGGACACCTTGTATTGGCCCTGTCCTTAGTTCGGTTCTGGCTCTAGCTGCCTCTGGAGGAAATGGAGCTATCCAGGGAGCGCTTTTAACACTGGTTTATACTTTGGGAATGGCCTTACCATTTCTCATCTTAGCTTTAGCTTCTAGCTTCGTTATGCGGTATTTTTCAAAAATCAAACCCTATATGGGGCTAATGAAAAAAATTGGAGGAGCCTTAATTATTTTTATGGGAATCCTTCTCATGCTCGGGCAGTTAAATGCTTTATCAGGAATTTTTGGATAAAAGGAGAAAAAGATGAAAAAAATTCTTTCGCTAGTTGTTGCTTCGATAGCTTTTCTGACACTATCAGCTTGTTCATCTGATGAAAAGGGGATGGATAGTCAAAGCCAGTCCAATACAAGTGTCCAATCGCTGGTTGCAGTTGGTCAGGAGGCACCGGACTTCACTCTTCAGTCGATGGATGGAAAAACTGTCAAGCTTTCTGATTACCGTGGAAAAAAAGTCTATCTGAAGTTTTGGGCTTCTTGGTGCGGACCTTGTAAGCGAAGCATGCCAGAATTGGTTGAGTTAGCTGGTAAAAAAGACCGTGATTTTGAAATATTGTCTATTGTAGCACCGGGCCTCCAAGGAGAGAAGTCTGTTGAGGACTTCCCAAAATGGTATCAAGAACAAGGATATAAGGATGTGCCCGTTCTATTTGACACGTCTGGTGCAATCTTCCAAGCCTATCAGGTTCGCAGTATTCCAACAGAAATCCTTATTGATAGCCAAGGAAAAATTGGGAAGATTCAATTTGGAGCAATCAGCAACGAAGAAGCAGAAAAGGCCTTCAAGGAAATGAAATAAAATAAAAAAGAATGGATGTAAAAATCCATTCTTTTCATTCTGTTCTGATTAAGCACTAGCGCCAGATGTTGCATCGGCATCTCCACCGCCGTGACCACCGCCAGTATCTGAAGCACCAGAAGTGGCATCGGCGGCTGCAGCTGCAGGAGCAAAAGGACCGCTTCCTCCAACCAAGCGTTGACCAGTTGTTTTTAGATACCAATCTAGCCAAGGCTGGAAGTTGAAGACGATTTCGTTGATACCAGCGTAAGATCCGTCAGGATAGTACATTGCTTGGTAGTTGTGGGTATTGATAACACCTGCTGGTGAGCCAGGCACGATTGTACGAACATACTCTTGATCACCGTTACGAAGAACACCAACTACCCATTCCACGTTCTTCATGCGGGCAGCAGGAAGAGAGTTGTGTAGAGTTGAGAGACGGCCACCTGATTGGGATGGTACACGTTTAGCAAACATAGTGTCTGGATCTTGATGAGCGTTGTTATAGTAAAGGAACTGGTTGTTATCATCTGCGTAAGTCAACTCAAACGGCATAGCCTTTAAGAACATGTCGATTTGGTTAACAGTCAGGATACCATGGTCAAGCTTGACATAGGTATCGCCAGAAACAGCACCAACAGCTTTTGCAGCTTTTTCTACCCATTCTGGATCGTCAGGGTCAACTTCTGTGATGGTTGTTGCGATTGGGTTCGTGACATCTAAGTCTTCAGGAGCAATTGGTTTAGGTTTTTTCAATTTTGAGACTACCTCAACATATTTAACAAAGTTATCTAAGCAAGATTCAAGGAATTTAACAGTTCCTTCGTTTGTGATGTTGCCTTTATTATCAAAAGCTTCTTTCGCTTTACCAAGAAGGAATTCATTTCCTGGTAAAGTATAAGCATTGACACCTGGAGCATCCAAGATCTTACGCAAATGTACTTGGGCACGAGACGTTCCTTGGTCGTAGTAGGAAGCTCCCACAATCATGACAGGTTTGCTTTCAAATGGGTGAACTTCATAAGAGAGCCATTCAAGGACGCTTTTGAGAGCTGCTGTAATGGTGTGGTTGTGCTCAGGAGTGGCAATGATGACACCGTCAGCGCGCGTGATGCGGTTGTACAAAAGGCGCAGCTGGAAGGATTCGTCCCATTTTTCATCTTGATTAAAGAGTGGAACTTCATCAATTTCCAAGACTTCTAATTCAAATTTGAGTTTAAATTGTTTTCTGATGAATTCTAGTAATTTACGGTTGTATGATTGGTCTGCATTTGAGCCGACAAGTCCAACAAATTTCATGTGATTCTTTCCCTTCTAGTTCTTACAATTTTTCCCAGTCAAAGTTTTCAGCTTCTTGATGAAGAAGTGCTTGGGCGCTTGATAACTTTTCTGTAATTTTAACAAACAAACGGAAGTCATCAAAAAGAGCGTCTAATTTTTGAATGGTTTCGAGGTCAATCAAGTCACCATTTTTATCAAAGGCTTGAAGTGAGTGAGAAAGTAGGAATTCAGAACCTGGCATAACAGAAGCCTTGAGTTCTGGCGAATCCAAAATTTGACGGAGTTGTAGTTGGGCGCGAGATGACCCTAGAGTTCCATAAGAGGCTCCTGTAATCATCACTGGTTTACCAAGTAGTGGATAGATACCGTAAGACAACCAAGCCAAGGCACTCATAAGAACAGCGGGAATAGAGTGGTCATATTCAGGCGTTCCGATGATAACACCATCAGCAGCTTCAATTTTCGCAGCGATCTCTTTAACGATTTCTGGCACTTGCATATCAGCCGGTTTGTTGAAAATAGGAATATCTTTGATTTCAATCAACTCGATTTCTGCTTTATCAGCGAAATGCTTTTGCATGTATTGAAGGAGTTGGCGGTTGGTTGATTTCTTTGAGTTTGTACCAACTAGACCGATAAATTTTAACATAGTAGGTTCCTTTCTGGATTTAGGATAAGATTTCTGGGCTGAGACCAGATGAATAAAAAATTTGATGATTTTCTGTAATAACGAAGGCTTCGATTCCATTTTCTTGTTCGACTTTTTCTAAGATGGAAGTAGGGTTCTCCCCGAATAAACGGGTTGTCCATATTTCACCATCGACGGACTTTGATGAAACAATCGTGAGACTAGCTAGTTGATTGTCAATTGGGTAGCCTGTGGTACGGTCAAAAATATGATGATAAACCCTGCCATCTACCTGCAGTTTTCTTTCATATATTCCTGAAGTCACGACAGACTGATTCTGAACGGACAGAAGAGCTAGGTTGTTTCCACGTGGCAAGATTGGATTTTGAATGCCAATCCGCCAGCAACGATTATTTTTTTCATTTAGACCAATGGTTAAGATATTTCCACCAAGATTGATGAGGGCAGAAGTGACACCTTGTCCCCGTAGGAACGCAGCGATTTTATCCGCAATATAACCTTTGGCAAGGGCGCCTAAGTCGATTTTAATGCCTTCCATTGTCAGAAAAACACTGGAGGCAATTGCATCTAACTCGATACACTCAGGGTCAGTGAGTGACAGCGCTTGCTTGATTTCTTCTGGACTGGGAACTTTTGCATCTGCAAAGCCAATTCGCCAAGTTTGAATCAAGGGTCCCAAGGTAATATTGAGATGACTGTCCGGAGCGAGACTATGTTTTTTTCCCAACTCAATCAACTCAAACAAATCAGGATGGACACAAACGGGATGTTTACCGGCAGCGTGATTGATTTGCATGAGCTCAGAGCTGTCATCATTTGCACTAAAGCGCTTTTCGTACAATCTAAGAAGTGAAAACACTTGATCCAGAAGACTGTCAGCATCTTCATGGAGAATCGAAATAGTAATAGTTGATCCCATTAAATGGATGGACCTAGACTTAAGATCCACTTTTATCACAACCTTCCCTATTAAATTTCTTAATCGTCTCTATTAGTATACCATAAAGATACCGTTTTCACAATTGTAAATATATAGTATTTTCAGAAAAATTGAAATTTTTTGCTTAAATTTATGGAGAAATCGAATTTATTTGCCATATTTTTAAAAATTCTGAGCATATATCTTGTAAACGCTAACAGATACATGGTATACTAGTTTGGTAAATTAAATTTAAAGGTGGATTATTCTATGAGTAAAATTATTGTAGTTGGTGCTAACCACGCTGGTACAGCTTGTATTAATACGATGTTGGATAACTTTGGTCATGAGAACGAAATCGTAGTATTTGACCAAAACTCAAATATTTCATTCCTTGGTTGTGGAATGGCGCTTTGGATTGGGAAACAAATTGATGGCCCAGAAGGTCTCTTCTACTCTGATAAAGAAAAATTGGAAGCAAAAGGTGCTAAAATTTACATGAACTCACCAGTTCTTTCAATTGACTACGATAACAAAGTTGTGACTGCTGAAGTTGAAGGTAAAGAGCACAAAGAGTCTTATGACAAATTAATCTTTGCAACTGGTTCAACTCCAATCTTGCCTCCAATCGAAGGTGTAGAAATCGTTAAGGGCAACCGCGAATTCAAAGCGACTCTTGAAAATGTACAATTTGTTAAGTTGTACCAAAATGCAGAAGAAGTCATCGAAAAACTTGCTGACAAGAGCAAACACCTTGAGCGCATTGCCGTTGTTGGTGGTGGTTACATCGGTGTAGAACTTGCCGAAGCTTTCGAGCGTCTTGGAAAAGAAGTGGTGCTTGTGGACATCGTAGACACTGTTTTGAACGGCTACTATGACAAAGACTTTACCCAAATGATGGCGAAAAACTTGGAAGACCACAACATCCGCTTGGCACTTGGTCAAACAGTTAAAGCAATCCAAGGTGATGGTAAAGTGGAACGCTTGGTAACAGACAAAGAAACATTTGATGTGGATATGGTAGTTCTTGCTGTTGGTTTCCGTCCAAACACAGCTCTTGCTGATGGTAAGATTGAACTCTTCCGTAACGGTGCCTTCCTTGTAGATAAGAAACAAGAAACATCTATCCCAGGTGTCTACGCTGTTGGTGACTGTGCGACTGTTTATGACAATGCTCGTAAAGACACAAGCTACATCGCCCTTGCATCTAACGCTGTACGTACTGGTATCGTGGGTGCTTACAACGCTTGTGGACATGAATTGGAAGGAATCGGAGTTCAAGGATCAAATGGTATCTCTATCTACGGTCTTCACATGGTTTCAACTGGTTTGACTCTTGAAAAAGCAAAAGCAGCAGGTTACAATGCAACTGAAACAGGCTTTAACGATCTTCAAAAACCAGAATTTATGAAGCATGATAACCACGAAGTTGCGATTAAGATTGTTTTTGACAAAGACAGTCGCGAAATCCTTGGTGCGCAGATGGTGTCTCGTGACTCTGCAATTAGCATGGGAATCCACATGTTCTCACTTGCTATCCAAGAGCATGTGACAATTGATAAATTGGCCTTGACAGATCTCTTCTTTTTGCCACACTTCAATAAACCATACAATTACATCACTATGGCTGCACTAACAGCTGAAAAATAATCTATCAAAAGTCCCGATAAGGGACTTTTTTGTCGCTTGTTTTATCGAGTTGAATTGTCAATACAATACAGAACAAGGCATATATATTATAAGTTTATCAACTAGTACAATAATTAATAATCATTCTAATGAGTTTTAAAATTAGTTCTATTTTAGATTTTTTTGTTATACTAAGATGAAAATAAAATTTTAGAAAGTTACTCATGAAGAAAAATATTGTTCTTTTCATTTTTCTCCTTCTAAGCGCGATTGGCTTGGAATACGAGACGCAAGCTTATACTACTGGCAGTATGTCAGGTACTGGTTATGGAATTGTCGGACTGTCAGCCCTTTTGGCCCTGCTCTATATCATCCCAGCTCTGCTTTTGATCCGCAGCTTGGGTAAAAAATGGCAGACGCCTGCACTTAGCCTTGGGATTGCTCTGCTAGGTGGGCTATTCATTTCTGGATGGACATCTGGCTTAGCTAATACTTATATCCACGAGTGGGTTAGTACGAGCTTTCCAAATACAGTGATTAGTTATCTGGAGAATGCTCTCGCAGCTCCGCTGGTTGAAGAGCCGCTTAAGCTTTTGGCAGTTGCTTTCGCTGTCTATCTAGTTCCAGTTAAGAAACTGAAAGCCTTTTTACTGCTAGGAATTACAGCTGGTATGGGCTTCCAAATCAGTGAAGATTTCTCATATATCCTCTCTGACCTACCTGAAGGCTTTTCCTTTACTATCTCTGGTATCTTAGGCCGTATCACTGGTGGGGTAGCTTCTCACTGGCTCTACACTGCTTTGACCACTATCGGCTTAGCCCTGATGTTCCGATTTGCTAAGACTCAAAAAACCTATTTTAAAGCTGGTCTATTTTACTTCTTATCAGCTTTTGTTCTCCACTTCTTCTGGAACTCTCCATTGACTTCTATTGAAACGGATATCCCAGTTATCGTTCCCATCATGACTGCTGTGGCTGTCTTCATTTTCTACCAAGCTTATCGAACATCTGGCAAGATTGATCGAGAAGATTTGTCAATCTAAACACGAAACGACCTTCAAGGTCGTTTTTTTGATGCTCAAACTACATTTTTGGCATTCTTTTAAATCTGATAAAGTTGATGTTAAAAAATTTATGTCCAAAAGCAAAATGTTCATGGATATCGCCTTGTTTCTTGACCACATGTTGTGCTAAAATGTTGCTATAAGATCTTTTGGAGAGAGATTATGATCAAACAAAAAGAACAGATTTCTGATACGAGAAAAGAATTTAATTTTATGTCCAGCTCCATCATTTCCCAAGTGTTCAGGGGGATTCTGGTGGGCATTTTTGCTGGACTAGTAGTGGGAGCATTTCGTTTATTGATTGAGAAAAGTTTTCACTTGATTCAGGCGGCTTATATGAGGGGCAGGAGCGAGTGGATTTGGCTGGTGGGTTTACTTTTCTTGTATACTTTCATTGTCTTTATCAATGCTAGATTGGTAGCTACAGAAAAGGACATAAAAGGTTCAGGGATTCCACAAGTTGAGGCCGAGTTGAAAGGCTTGATGTCACTTTCTTGGTGGAGCATTCTCTGGAAAAAATTCTTAGTTGGTATTTTAGCGATTTCCAGTGGCTTGATGCTGGGACGTGAGGGACCGAGTATTCAGCTAGGAGCGATGAGTGGAAAAGGCATATCTAAGTGGCTGAACTTGAGTCCGGTAGAGGAGCGGACCTTGATTGCTAGTGGTGCAGCTGCGGGCTTGGCTGCGGCTTTTAATGCGCCAATTGCAGGTTTGCTTTTTGTTGTTGAGGAAGTGTACCATCATTTTTCCCGCTTCTTTTGGGTTTCAACCTTGGCTGCAAGTTTAGTGGCAAATTTTATTTCGCTGTCTATATTTGGCCTGACTCCTGTTTTGGATATGCCGGATAATATTCCTTTCATGGGGCTGAATCAGTACTGGATTTATATCTTGATGGGCCTGTTTTTAGGATTGGCAGGTTTTCTCTATGAAAAAGCAGTCCTTAATATTCATCTAGTTTATGAAGCCCTAGGCAAATTTTTTAGAATACCAAAAGCTTACTATCCGATTTTTGCCTTTGTTTTAATCATTCCGATTGGCTATTTTCTGCCTCATTTGCTGGGCGGCGGGAATCAGCTGATTTTGTCTTTGACGAGTGCTCATTACACAGTTGGAACATTGATTCTCTTTTTCTTACTCCGTTTTGTATGGAGTATGATTAGTTATGGTAGCGGACTTCCTGGTGGCATTTTTCTGCCCATTCTGGCTTTGGGTTCTTTACTAGGCGCAGCAATTGGAGCCCTTTGTGTAGAAGCTGGTTTCATCACGCAAGAACAATTTCCAATTTTTATCATCTTGGGAATGAGTGGGTATTTTGGCGCCATTTCCAAAGCTCCGCTAACAGCTATGATTCTCGTGACGGAGATGGTGGGAGATATTCGAAACCTCATGCCACTGGGCTTGGTCACTCTGATGGCCTATATTGCTATGGATCTGCTAAAGGGAGCACCTGTTTATGAAGCCATGCTTGAAAAAATGCTGCCAGATCGGATTGAAGATGACGGAGAGACAACCTTGATTGAAATTCCTGTTTCAGAAAAGATCGCAGGTCGGCAGGTGCATGAGTTGGAGCTACCGCATGGTGTTTTAATCACGATGAATATCCATAAGGGCAAGACTCAGACGGTCAACGGAACCAGTCGTCTCTACCTAGGAGATACGATTTATGTAGTCGTTAAGAAAACGGAAATTGGCAAAATTAAAGATATTTTGCTTTAAAATACTTGTTTCTTGACTCAGAAAGAAGAGTTTTATTATAATTATCTGACAATTTATTGAAATATGAGAAATAAATTGTTATAATTTATATGAATTCGCCCCTTTTAGGGAAAATAAAGGAGTCAAGATGAAAAAACTTGGAATTGTCTTATTGTCAACAGCTATTTTACTGACTGGCTGTGCTGCTAATCAAAAATCGAATACAAGTGCCAGCAGTTCGGAAGCTAAAACGAGTCTTTCGGCTTCTGACCAGAAAGCTTTGGATAAGGCAACAGCAGAGTATAAAGCCTTTGTACAGAAAGAAATTGATCAATTATTGACGGATACGGAGAAATTCAGAGATACGCTCAAAGAAGGCAAGCTTGATGAAGCCAAGAAAATGTATCCGCTAATTCGCATGAGCTACGAGCGTTCAGAGCCGATTGCCGAAAGCTTCGGAGAGTCTGATGTGAAAATTGACTTCCGCTTAGCTGACTATGTGGATGAAAACAAGACCGAAGAAGGCTGGTCAGGCTTCCACCGGATTGAAAAAATTCTGTGGGAAAGTAATACAACGACTGGTACAGAGAAATATGCAGACCAGTTGGTCAATGACATCAAAGAATTAAAGGCTAAAATCGCGACTGTTGAGGTCACACCAGACATTATGCTGACTGGTGCAGTCGATCTCCTTAACGAAGTGGCGACCAGCAAGATTACTGGTGAAGAAGAAATCTTTTCACATACAGATTTGTATGATTTCCGCGCCAATATCCAAGGGGCAGAAAAGATTTTCGAACTCTTTAAACCTTTGATTGAGAAGAAAGATGAAAAACTGGTAAAAAGTATAGAAACTGAGTTCAAGAATGTCAATAGTTTGCTAGACAAGCACATGACTGATTCTAAGAATTATAAACTTTATACCGAATTGAGCAAGGAAGATACTAAAGAGCTAGGAGAAGCTGTCACAAAACTGGGCGAGCCTCTCTCTCAAATGGGTATCATCCTAGATGGGAAGTAAGAAGATGACCAAGGACGAAAAATGGTTTAATAAAAAAATGGATCGTCGGGAATTTCTTAAAAAAGCAGGGATTGGAGGCGTAGGCTTAGCACTTGGTGTCTCCAGTGCATCTGCTTTTTTCGCTAATCAAGCAAAAGAAGACAAAAAATTAGCTGACGGTGAAGAAGAAATCAGTTTTTACGGTGAGCATCAAGCTGGCATCACAACAGCCATGCAAAAGAATATCTATTTTGTCATTCTGGACCTGCATACGACGGATAAAGAGACCGTTATCCAGATGTTCAAGGACTGGACCGCTTACAGTGAAAAGTTGGTCAATGGGGAGCTAGTCAAAAAAGATGGTTCTAATGCCCTCTTGCCACCTACGGATACTGGAGAAACGGTCGGACTCAACCCTTACCGACTGACCTTGACCTTTGGCGTCTCCGCCTCTTTCCTGAAAAAAATGGGCTTGGAGAATAAAAAGCCCAAGGAATTTCGCGACCTGCCTCCTTTCCCTAAGGAACAACTAAAAGAGAAATATACTGGTGGTGATATTGTCATTCAAGCTTGTGCTGATGATGAGCAGGTGGCTTTTCATGCTGTTCGCAATCTGGTTCGTAAAGCGCGAAATGCTGTCACCATGAAATGGAGTCAGGCTGGTTTTGCTGCTATAGGTGATCGTATGTCTACTCCTCGTAATCTATTTGGTTTTAAAGACGGTACGGCCAATGTCACCAAGGAAAAAGACTTTGATAAGGTGGTTTGGTGTGATAGCAAGAACTGGATGAAGGGTGGCTCTTACATGGCTGTCCGTCGGATCCAGATGTTTCTTGAGACTTGGGATCGGACCAATTTGCAAGAGCAAGAAAACACCTTTGGTCGTTATAAGGAGAGTGGAGCGCCCTTTGGCAAGAAGAATGAATTTGACGAGGTAGACTTGGACCTGCTTCCAGTTGATGCTCATGTACGGCTGGCCAAAGAAGTGGACAGGCCTCTCTATCGCCGTTCCTATTCTTATTCGGATGGTATTGACGAAACAACGGGTCAATTTGATACAGGCCTCCTTTTTATCTCTTTCCAAAAGGATCCTGACAGCTTTATCAAAGTGCAGACCAATCTTGGAGCACAGGATAAGATGAATGAATATATCACCCATGTGGGCAGTGGCTTGTTTGCTTGCTTCGGCGGCGTCAAAGAAGGAGAATATCTTGGTCAGAAATTATTTGAATAAGATCTTGTTTTTACTTTTGGCGCTCGTACTCCTAGCTCAGCCTGTATCGGCTGAGGATTCCTATAGCAGTCTCTTTATCAAGATTACGGATGCCAGTACCGCCGTTCAAAAGGGTGACCAAGCTAGTGCCAAAGAGTTGCTGGAAGAAATCCAGACTGAATTTGCGGCTTTAAGCAACCATGACTCAGCTGCAGGGAAAGAAGTCAACAAGGCCTTGACTATCTCAGGCGATGTGACAGAGGACAAGCTGACCAAGGTTTCAGCTGCTCTTTTGGCTTTTGAAAAGGAGCAGAATCCCGTTGATCTTGAGGCGGAAAAAACTAAGCTGGTCAATAAACTAGAATCAAAATTTCAAGCTCTTCAGGCAGCGATTAAGAGTAAGGATCTTGAAAAAATTCGTGAAGCCTATAAAAAAATGAATTCGACTTGGACCGCCAATGAAGGCGTGGTAAGGGATCATAGTACGGCTCATTATGGCAAAGTGGAGACGGCCATTTCCTTTTTACGGAGTGCCATCGAGACAGAGCCAACGGATTTTGAAGCTATTCAAACTTCCTATGATGACTTGAGAGCAGCGATTGATAGCTTTGTCAAGGGAGAAGAGGCGTCTGCTAGCAGTGAGAATCTTACATTGGCGGATGGTATTGGCCTTCTGAAAAAGGCTCTGCTTGCTTTCCAAAAAGGAGACGAGAAGCAGGGCAAGGCTGTGATGAAGAAATTTATCACGATTTGGCCAAGCGTTGAAGGAGATGTCAGCACTAAAAATCCCTCCCTCTATACCAAAGTAGAAAGCCAGTCGCCTGTCATCATGGTGAAGGGCAAGGATAAGGAGTATCAAGACCAGCTCGCGTCCTTAATCAGTGAGCTAGAACAGATTGACACCAGCGGATCTTATACTTTCTTTGATGCTATGCTGATTTTGCTGCGTGAGGGCGTTGAGGCTCTCTTGATCGTGATGGCACTTGTCACGACGCTCAAGGCTTCCAAGATGAAAAAAGGTCTCAAATGGGTCTATACTGGTGCTGGCTTGGGAGTACTAGCCAGCGCTGCCATTGCCATTTTGCTGCAAACTCTTTTTCCAGCCGTCGCCTCTGGCTCCAATCGTGAAATTATTGAGGGGGCAGTGGGGATTTTTGCGGTTGTCATGATGATTTTGGTCGGCATTTGGCTCCACAGTAAGTCCTCTGTCAAGAAATGGAATGACTTCATGGAAAGTCAGATGCAGGCAGTGACAGCTAGTGGTAGTTTTATTTCCATGTTTGCCCTGAGCTTTCTCGCTGTCTTTCGTGAAGGAGCAGAGACCATCTTGTTCTACGCAGGAATTTTACCGCGCATTACTGCTCTAGATTTCTTTTTAGGATTGGGACTTGCTATCTTGGTTTTAGTTTTGCTTGCAATTCTAATGACCAAGGCCAGCAGTCTCATTCGGCCTCATCGAATTTTCTTTGGTCTGACTTGGCTGATTTATGCGCTGGCCTTTAAGATGCTGGGTGTCAGCATTCATGCCCTGCAATTAACAGCTATTTTCCCTAGTCACTTGATTTCTCATCTTCCAACCATTGATTGGCTGGGAATTTATCCGAGCCTAGAAGTGCTTCTAAGTCAAGCCATCTTTCTGGTCGTTGTCCTTTATGTGACCTTTAGAAATCGGCAAAAGGAGCGAGCAGATGTCTAATAAGGAACAGACCGTTGTTGAACACCTGACGGAATTTAGATGGCGTTTTATAGCTGTCTTAATCTGCTTCGGTTTGATTTTTCTGGTCAGTCTGCTTTTTGCAGCGGATATTTACAAATGGTTGACCGCTTCTTTTGAGCAGAAGTTGATTGTATTGGGACCAGACGACATTCTTTGGATTTATATTAGCTTGGCTAGTCTTGTGGCTTTCTCACTGACCCTGCCTTTTATGGTCTATCAGATTTGGGAATTTATCCGCCCTGCTCTTAGAAATAGTGAGGCAAAAGCGATTTTTGCTTATATACCAGCCACATTTTTCAGCTTTGTCTTGGGCTTGGCCTTTGGTTTTTACTTTGTCAGCCCCGCTATTTTGCAAGTTTTGCTCTCTTTAGGAGATGGTTTATTTGCCGTCCAGATGACAGCGCAAAACTATCTGGCCTTTCTGTTTCACACGACCATTCCGATTGCTTGCTTATTTGAATTGCCTGTCATTGTGGCTTTTCTGACATCAATCGGTTTGCTCAAACCGCAATTTTTGATAAAATATAGACGCTATGCTTATTTCGTTTTATTAGTATTAGCAGTAATCTTGACGCCAGCTGATTTCATCAGTGACTTATCAATGACAGTGCCACTGATTTTACTCTACGAAGTCAGTATCCTACTGAGTAAAATGATTGAGAAAAGGAGAACATCGTAATGGGAATTTTAAAAGACATCGGACTACCGGGCCTTATCGTTATCGTCCTAGGAGCTTTATTGATTTTTGGACCAAAACGTCTGCCAGAGCTAGGGCAGTCTATTGGAAAAATGTTTTCAGAGTTTAAAAAGGCAGTTGACGGAGGAGCAGAAAACTCCAACTCAGAAAAAGATAAGAAAGAATAAAACACGGGCGACCGTGTTTTTCTTAATTTCCGAACATTATCAATAATATATTTGAAATATTTTACAAAACCTGTACCTTGTGATATACTTTTTCTGGAAACGTCTGGATAGATGTAGCGATGCTGAAGAGCATAGGTAGGTCATTTTTAAGTATTGATAAGGAGTTTTCCATGCTCAATGATTTTCAGGTTTTTGATTATGAAGATATTCAATTAATTCCAGCGAAATGTATTGTGAAAAGTCGCTCAGAGGCTGATACCAGTGTGAAATTTGGTAAACATAGGTTTCGGATGCCGGTCGTTCCGTCCAATATGCAGACGATTATTGACGAATCTGTCGCTGAAGAGCTTGCTCGAGGAGGCTATTTCTACATTATGCACCGTTTCGATGAGGAAGGTCGCAAACCATTCGTTAAACGAATGCATGAGCAAGGCCTGATTGCATCGATCTCCGTCGGTGTGAAAGACTATGAGTATGACTTCGTTAGCAGCCTCAAAGATGATGCGCCTGAATACATTACCATTGATATTGCGCACGGGCACTCAGACAGTGTGATTCAAATGATCCAACACATTAAGAAAGAATTACCAGAGACCTTTGTCATTGCTGGCAATGTCGGAACTCCAGAAGCTGTGCGGGAACTGGAAAATGCTGGCGCGGATGCAACTAAAGTCGGCATTGGTCCAGGTAAGGTTTGTATTACCAAAGTCAAGACAGGTTTTGGTACGGGCGGCTGGCAGTTGTCTGCTCTTCGTTGGTGTTCAAAGGTTGCCCGTAAGCCTATTATTGCAGACGGAGGGATTCGAACGCATGGTGATATTGCCAAATCGATCCGCTTCGGAGCCAGCATGGTCATGATTGGTTCGCTCTTTGCCGGCCACATTGAAAGCCCAGGTGAAACCATCGAGGTAGATGGTGATAAGTTTAAAGAATACTATGGTTCTGCATCCGAGTATCAAAAAGGTGCTTATAAAAATGTCGAAGGTAAGAAGATTTTGCTGCCGGCCAAGGGCCACTTGCAAGACACATTAACTGAAATGGAGCAGGATTTGCAGAGTTCCATTTCCTATGCTGGTGGTCGTGACTTGCATAGCCTGACTCGTGTGGACTATGTCATCGTCAAAAATTCCATCTGGAACGGCGATGCTCATTAATGAAATAGAATAACTTATTTATCTTGCTAATGATTGGGGCAAGGTCTCTACAAGATGCCAAACATCTAACAATAAGTGAGTCTAATGACTTTCTGGTACTTTCAGTGTCAGGCTATTTGTCATTAAAAGGAAGGACTTGCTTATCGTGGCAGGTCCTTTCTTCATTGAACCAAGATATGTTAAAAGGAGATACATGAAAAAATTAGAAGAGAGAATTCTGCAAGACGGGAACGTTTTAGGAGAAAATATTCTCAAAGTTGACTCTTTCCTGACTCATCAGGTTGATTTTTCGCTCATGAAAGAAATCGGACAAGTATTTGCTGAGCATTTCAGGGATGCAGGCATTACAAAGGTTGTGACGATTGAGGCTTCAGGGATTGTACCGGCTGTCTATACGGCGGAAGCCTTGGGTGTTCCAATGATTTTTGCTAAAAAGTCTAAGAACATCACCATGACTGAAGGAATTTTAACGGCAGAAGTATATTCCTTTACCAAGCAGGTCACTTCGACGGTCTCCATCGCTGGCAAGTTTTTGGAGTCAAGTGACAAGGTCCTGGTTGTTGATGATTTCTTGGCAAATGGTCAGGCAGCCAAGGGCTTGATTAAAATTATTGAAGAAGCTGGCGCTGAAGTAGCAGCCGTTGGAATCGTGATTGAGAAATCCTTCCAAGATGGTCGAAGCTTGCTAGAAGCTCAAGGCCAAACAGTTTTTTCCTTGGCCCGAATTGACCGATTTGAAAATGGAAAAGTTGTATTTAGAGAGGCAGATCTATAAGATGAACTATAATGAAGAAAAACATTCACAGGCAGCCATTTTAGGTTTGCAGCATTTGTTGGCTATGTATTCAGGCTCCATTCTGGTACCGATTATGATTGCTGGGGCTTTAGGATACTCGGCCGAGCAGCTGACCTATCTGATTTCGACTGATATATTTATGTGTGGTGTTGCCACTCTCTTGCAACTCCAGCTAAATAAATATTTTGGTATCGGTCTGCCAGTCGTGCTGGGCGTAGCCTTCCAGTCTGTTGCTCCTTTGATTATCATTGGGCAGAGTCACGGTAGTGGCGCTATGTTTGGTGCCTTGATTGCATCAGGGCTTTATGTGGTTCTGATCGCTGGGATTTTCTCAAAAATCGCTAATCTGTTTCCATCAGTGGTGACTGGTTCGGTCATTACGACCATTGGGTTGACCTTGATTCCAGTTGCCATTGGCAATATGGGAAATAATGTAGACAAGCCGACCGCCCAAAGTCTGATTCTAGCAGCTGTGACGGTTCTGATTATTCTTTTGATTAACATTTTTACCAAAGGTTTTATCAAATCCATCTCTATTTTGATTGGTTTGATTGTCGGTACGGGCATTGCCGGAGCCATGGGCTTGGTGGATCTGACGCCCGTCGCACAGGCTCCGCTGGTCCATGTGCCAACACCTTTCTATTTCGGAGCACCGAAGTTTGAATTTTCTTCTATCGTAATGATGTGTATCATCGCAACGGTCTCTCTAGTGGAGTCAACGGGTGTATACTTAGCTCTTTCTGACATTACCAAAGATAAAATTGACAGCACCCG
Source organism: Streptococcus sp. 27098_8_113 (assembly GCF_041432545.1). Lineage (NCBI taxonomy): Bacteria > Bacillati > Bacillota > Bacilli > Lactobacillales > Streptococcaceae > Streptococcus > Streptococcus sp. 27098_8_113. Next base: position 96,316 of record NZ_JAPVZU010000003.1, read on the forward strand.
CTTACGAAATGGTTACCGAGCAGAAGGACTTGCGGTGCTGCTGGGTGGTGTCTTCAATACCTTCCCTTACACAGGATTTTCTCAGAATGTTGGCTTGGTCAAATTATCTGGTATCAAGACGCGGTTGCCGATTTATTATGCCGCTGGTTTCCTGATTCTTCTCGGCCTTTTGCCAAAATTCGGAGCCTTGGCGCAGATTATTCCAAGTCCAGTCCTTGGTGGTGCCATGCTGGTCATGTTTGGTTTTGTGTCCGTTCAGGGGATGCAAATCTTAGCGCGTGTTGACTTTGTGCACAGTGAGCATAATTTCCTCATTGCAGCGATTTCTATCTCAGCAGGTGTCGGACTCAATGGTAGCAGTCTTTTCAACAGCCTACCGACCAGCCTTCAGATGTTCTTTTCAAATGGAATTGTCATGGCCAGTCTGATTGCTATTGTCCTAAACGCCATCTTAAATCGCAAAAATAAATAAGAAAAGAGCTGGATGTTCCGGCTTTTTTTGACTATTCAGCTAGCTTGTAGTATAGTTAAAAAAGAAGATTAAAAAAAGGAATTCGACATGTATCAGACTTATCATTTGAAACAACGCCTAAGCTTGTTTGTTTCAATTTTTCTTCCTATCTTGATTTATCAGCTGGCAAATTTCTCGGCTTCCTTTGTTGACACGACCATGACGGGCCAATACGATACCTTGCATCTGGCAGGCGTCTCTATGGCGACCAGTCTGTGGGGGTCATTTTTCTCCTTTCTGACGGGGATTGTGTCTGCCTTGGTTCCGATCATTGGTCATCATTTGGGACAGGGGAAAGATGAAAAAATTGCATCAGATTTTTATCAGTTCATCTATCTTTCTTTGGCTTTATCGCTGATTTTATTTGCGCTGGTATTTTTGGGCGCCCCTTTGGTTTTGCAGCGTCTAGACTTAGACCCTTTGGTAAAAGATGTGGCCCAGCATTATCTTTGGTACTTGTCCATCGGTATCATTCCCTTCTTGCTCTTTAGTGTTATTCGCTCTCTCTTGGACGCTTTGGGGCTGACTCGACTTTCTATGTATTTGATGCTTTTGCTCCTACCTTTGAATGCTAGCTTTAATTATGTGTTGATTTATGGGGCTTTTGGCTTTCCAGAGATGGGCGGGGCTGGTGCGGGACTAGGCACTTCTTTAGCTTATTGGGTTTTATTAGTCATATCACTATTACTGGCCATCAAACATCCTAAAGTCCGCCAATACCAACTCTGGAAAATTCGTCCCTTGAGCAAAGCTGGTTTGGCTGAAGGTTTTCGCTTAGGTTTGCCAATAGGAGGGACAGTCTTTGCTGAAGTTGTCATCTTTTCAATCGTCGGACTGGTGATGTCAAAATTTTCATCTTTGATTATCGCTAGCCATCAGTCCGCTATGAACTTTTCTACTCTCATGTATGCTTTCCCTATGAGTATCTCTACAGCTATGGCCATTATCGTCTCTTATGAGTTGGGAGCTGAAAGACTTGACGATGTGAAGAAATATTGTACTTTGGGGAGAATTGTGGCATCTATTTTCGCGGTCTTTACCTTGATTTTTCTCTATATTTTCCGAGACAAGGTTGCCAGTCTCTATGGCTCTGATCCAGAGTTTATTCGTCTGACCTCAATCTTTCTGACTTTTAGCCTCTTTTTCCAATTAGCTGATACGATTGCCGCTCCTTTGCAAGGAATTTTGCGAGGTTATAAGGATACTCAAGCTCCATTTTACTTGGGCTTACTAGCTTACTGGGGCGTTTCCTTGCCTCTGGGCTTGTTTTTAGATCAGGCTACGGACTTGGGACCGTATGGTTACTGGATTGGACTAATTGCAAGTTTGGTCGTGAGCGCCATCCTTTACCAACTGCGATTGAATTATATCCAAAAGAAGCGCCGCTGAGCGTTTTCATCATAAAATCAAAAGGCTGAGTTATTATCTCAGCCCTTTTGATTTTATTTTGTTCGCATTTCACCTTGAGGGAAGTAAGTGCCTTCTGGCATATCGTTGATGATGACATGGACAGCAGACTGAGGTGCGCCAGTATTTCTGACAACGGCTTCGGTGACTTCTTTAGCCAAAGCTTTCTTTTGTTCCAAGCTGCGGCCTTCAAATAAATCAATTCTGACAAATGGCATATGATTTCTCCTTTTCTTTTGCTAATCTTATTTTATCACAAATTAGGTTTTAAAGAATAGTGAATTGTGGTAAAATAATAGGAAGTACGGTCGGTCTTTTCAGCCGAGTCTATGGATAAAGTTGAAAGTCCTAGAAAGACAATACTTAGAGAGAATGTAAGAATAAAATGGCTCAGTTATATTATAAATATGGCACAATGAATTCGGGCAAGACCATTGAAATTTTGAAAGTGGCCCACAACTACGAAGAGCAGGGGAAAAGCGTAGTAATCATGACCTCAGCTGTCGATACACGTGATGGCTTTGGCGTCGTTTCTAGTCGTATCGGCATGAAACGAAATGCCATAGCTATTGAAGACCAGACGGATATTTTTGGCTATATCCAGCAGCTTCCTGAAAAACCTTATTGTGTTTTGATTGATGAGGCTCAGTTTTTGAAACGCCATCATGTCTATGATTTGGCTAGAGTAGTGGATGAGCTGGATGTTCCAGTCATGGCTTTTGGTCTGAAAAATGACTTTCGCAATGAACTCTTTGAAGGCTCCAAGCACCTCTTGCTCCTGGCTGATAAGATTGACGAAATCAAGACCATTTGCCAATATTGCTCTAAAAAGGCAACCATGGTTTTGCGGACGGATAATGGGAAACCTGTCTATGATGGCGAACAGATCAAAATCGGTGGCCATGAGACCTATATTTCGGTTTGCCGCAAGCATTATTTCAATCCACCCATTAAGTAGAATGAATTAGAAAATCAAGGAGATAGATTACAAAGATGAATATTTATGACCAGTTACAGGCAGTGGAAGACCGCTATGAAGAGCTTGGAGAATTGCTCAGTGACCCTGATGTGGTATCTGATACCAAGCGTTTCATGGAGCTTTCAAAAGAAGAGGCTTCCACTCGTGATACGGTAACAGCTTACCGCGAATACAAGCAAGTCCTTCAAAACATCGTTGATGCTGAAGAGATGATTAAGGAATCAGGCGGAGATGCAGACTTGGAAGAAATGGCCAAGCAAGAGCTCAAAGATGCTAAGGCTGAAAAAGAAGAGTACGAAGAAAAACTGAAAATCTTGCTCCTTCCAAAGGATCCGAACGACGATAAGAATATCATCCTTGAAATTCGTGGAGCAGCGGGCGGAGATGAAGCGGCACTTTTTGCTGGAGATTTGCTGACGATGTATCAGAAATATGCAGAAGCCCAAGGCTGGCGTTTTGAAGTCATGGAAGCTTCTATGAACGGTGTAGGTGGTTTCAAAGAAGTAGTAGCCATGGTTTCAGGGCAATCCGTTTACTCTAAACTCAAGTATGAGTCTGGAGCCCACCGTGTGCAACGGGTTCCAGTAACAGAAAGTCAAGGCCGTGTTCATACCTCAACAGCAACTGTCTTGGTTATGCCAGAAATCGAAGAAGTAGAATACGATATTGATCCAAAAGACCTTCGTGTCGACATCTACCACGCATCAGGTGCTGGTGGACAGAACGTCAACAAGGTTGCGACAGCCGTTCGTATTGTTCACTTGCCAACCAATATCAAGGTTGAGATGCAGGAAGAACGGACCCAGCAGAAGAACCGTGAGAAGGCCATGAAGATTATCCGTGCGCGTGTGGCTGACCACTTTGCGCAGATTGCTCAGGATGAGCAAGACGCTGAACGTAAGTCAACGATTGGTACTGGTGACCGTTCAGAGCGGATCCGTACCTATAACTTCCCACAAAATCGTGTCACAGACCACCGTATCGGCTTGACTCTTCAAAAACTAGATACCATTTTGTCTGGTAAATTGGACGAAGTTGTAGATGCCTTGGTGCTCTATGACCAAACGCAAAAACTAGAAGAGCTGAATAAATAATGACCTTAGCTCAATATTTGGCTGAGTTAGAGCTGGAACTGGTAGTAGCGGGAGAAGAAGCGGAAAGCCTGTCTTTCGTTTATCGAGCTCTCAATGAGCTCTCCTTTACCGATTTTGTTCTCAAGCTTCAGACAGAGGTTAGTCAGGAAGATCGTGACCAGCTGAAAGCAATTCATGAACAGCTGCTCGCTCATAAGCCAGCCCAGTATATTATTGGGAGCAGTGACTTTCACGGCTTGACTCTCAAGGTGGATGAGCGGGTGTTGATTCCAAGGCCTGAGACGGAGGAGCTAGTGGAGTTGATTTTGTCAGAAAATCTCGAAGGTTCTCTGTCTGTCTTGGATATCGGAACGGGTAGTGGGGCCATCGCTCTGGCACTGGCAAGCAGTCGCCCAGACTGGCAGATTACTGCTTCTGATCTCTCTGGCGATGCTCTTGCCTTGGCGGCGGAAAACGCTCAGTCCTGCGGCCTCAATCCTACTTTTGTCCGATCCGATTGCTTTGAAGCAATCAGTGGGAGCTTTGACATCATCGTTTCCAATCCGCCCTATATTTCAGAAGCGGATAAGGACGAAGTCGGCCTCAATGTTCTGACGTCAGAGCCTCACATGGCCCTCTTTGCTGAGGAGGATGGCTATGCCGTCTATCGGAAAATAGCCGAGCAGGCAGGAGACTATCTGACAGAAAAAGGAAAAATTTATCTGGAAATTGGTTACAAGCAAGGAGACGGTGTTGCGGAGTTATTCAAAAAATCTTTCCCGCAAAAACGAATCCGAGTCCTGAAGGATCAATTTGGCAAAGATAGAATGGTGGTGGTTGACAATGGATAAGATAGAAAAGACTCTGGCAGCAGGCGGAGCGGTTGTCCTGCCGACAGAAACTGTTTATGGCCTCTTTGCCCAGGCTTTAAACCAAGAGGCGGTTGAACGAGTCTACGAATTAAAAAGAAGACCGCGTGACAAGGCTCTCAATCTCAATGTGGCTAGCTTGGAAGATATTTATGCCTTTTCCAAGAACCAGCCCAGCTATCTGGATCAACTCTATCAAGCCTTTCTACCTGGGCCGCTGACTATTATCCTCCAAGCTAATGACCGTGTACCATCTTGGATTAACTCTGGTATGGAAACCGTAGGATTTCGGATTCCTAAGCATCCGGTTACGCTAGACTTGATTCGCAAGTATGGTCCCTTGATTGGTCCATCCGCCAATCTTTCTGGAGAAGCCAGTGGAACTTCTTTCCAGCAGATTATGCTGGATTTTCAAGAGCAAGTCTTGGGAGTAGAAGATGATGCCGCTTTGACAGGTCAGGATTCAACCATTCTGGATTTATCTGGAGAAAAGGCACGTATTCTGCGTCAGGGTGCCATCACTCGCGAGGATATTCTCGCCCAAGTAAATGATATAATATTTTAACTATTAGGAGCCTAGCGCCCTATTTTCTCAAAAGAAGGAGACACTTTATGATTTTTGACCAAGAAGACTACAAAGCATTTGACAAAGAACTCTGGGATGCCATTGCCAATGAGGAAGAGCGTCAGCAACATAATATCGAGCTGATTGCTTCAGAAAACGTCGTTTCTAAAGCTGTTATGGCGGCTCAAGGTTCTATTTTGACCAATAAATACGCTGAGGGCTACCCAGGTCGCCGCTATTATGGTGGAACAGACGTAGTGGATGTAGTGGAGAGCTTGGCCATTGAGCGCGCTAAGGAAATTTTTGGTGCCAAGTTTGCCAATGTGCAACCTCACTCAGGCAGTCAGGCCAATTGTGCGGCATATATGGCTTTGATTGAGCCAGGCGACACAGTGATGGGCATGGATCTGTCTGCGGGCGGCCACTTGACTCATGGTGCATCAGTCAGTTTCTCTGGTCAAACCTACAATTTTGTATCCTATAGCGTTGATCCTGAAACAGAATTACTGGACTTTGATGCCATCCTAAAGCAAGCCAAAGAGGTTCAGCCTAAACTGATTGTGGCGGGTGCTTCAGCCTATTCTCATATCATTGACTTTTCAAAATTCCGTGAAATCGCTGACGCTGTAGGTGCCAAGCTTATGGTCGATATGGCTCATATTGCTGGTTTGGTTGCTGCAGGTCTCCATCCAAGTCCAGTTCCTTATGCGGATATCACAACCACGACAACCCACAAGACCTTGCGCGGCCCTCGCGGTGGCTTGATTTTGACAAATGATGAAGACTTAGCTAAGAAAATCAATTCAGCTATCTTCCCAGGTATTCAAGGCGGACCATTAGAGCATGTCATTGCAGCCAAAGCTGTGGCTTTCAAAGAAGTGCTGGACCCAGCTTTCAAGGTTTATGCCCAACAGATTTTGGACAATGCCCAAGCCATGGCGCAAGTCTTCCGTCAGCATGATAAGTTCCGTGTGATTTCTGACGGTACTGAAAATCATCTTTTCTTGGTTGATGTCACTAAGGTTGTAGAAAATGGGAAAGTCGCTCAAAATCTCTTAGATGAGGTCAATATCACTCTTAATAAAAACTCCATCCCTTACGAGACTTTGTCACCATTTAAAACCAGCGGCATTCGTATCGGTACAGCAGCTATTGTAGCTCGAGGTTTTGGTGTCACAGAAAGTATCAAGGTGGCTGAGCTTATTATCAAGGCTCTGGAAAACGCTGAAAACGAAGCGGTGCTGAACCAAGTGCGAGCGGAAGTTCGCGAACTGACGGATGCTTTTCCGCTCTATGAAGGTTTGAACTAAGATGGACATTTACGTAAAAAAGGCCATCATTCATCAATTCAGTCCAGCTGATACCGAACTGCTGCTGGCGGATAAGTTTCTCAACATTACTCCCAAGATTGAAGAATACTTGCGTAAGAAAATCGAGCGAGTTTATTCTGATGAGGCGAAAACAGGTGTTTTCGATCCCGAAAATGTCTTTTTAGCCCAGCTTTCAGACGACTTACTGGAAACATCCGTGACAGTGGCTAAGCTTTGGCAGGAGGAGTTTTCTGTCAGTGAAAACCAGAAAACAAATGATTTGATTTTCGTTCAGTTTGACAAGGAAGGCGTGGAGCACTTCGCTTTTCTGCGGATTGCCCTGCGGGAAACCCTGACCCACTTGGGTGGCGAGACGGACAATCCAATCAAACTGACGCAGAACAATTTGCCTGGCTTTGGTACGGGGGCGGACGAGGCTTTGGTCATCAATCTCCAGTCTCGCAAGTACCATCTGATTGAAAAGCGTATCAAGTACAATGGCGCCTTTCTCAACTATTTTTCGGATAATCTCTTGCAGGTCAGTCCTAAGATTTCACCAAAAAAATCTATCAAGACTCTGGAAAAAACAGCTCAAAAGATTGCTGAAAGCTTTAATACAGATGACTTTCAGTTCCAGTCTAAGGTCAAATCCAGCATTTTCAAAAATCTGGAAGAAAATGACGAATTGTCTCCTGAAAAGTTGGCAGACGAGCTGTTTGACAGCAATCTGACAGCCCGACTTACCTTTATTGACCAGGTTAAGGAAACTGTGCCAGAGCCAATCAAGTTTGATGAGATTGACAGCAGTCGCCAGAAAAAGAAGTTCGAAAATCAAAAATTATCCCTCTCTAATGGAATAGAGCTGATCGTTCCCAATAATGTCTATCAGGATGCTGAATCCGTGGAATTTATCCAGAACGACAACGGGACCTACTCTATTCTCATCAAAAATATAGAGGATATACAAAGTAAATAATGTTTAAATTTATCAGAAGATTGATTTTGCTCATCATTCTGGCTGCCATCGCGATAAAAGGCTATCAAGTCCATCGTGATGTTAAGCAGGTTATGACCTATCAAAGCTTGGTTAGAGAAGTGCTAGACGAGCAGGACACTGCGGCTAATGAAGAGCTTGTCCTAGCCATGATCTACACAGAAACCAAGGGAAGAAACAACGACCTCATGCAGTCTAGTGAGAGTGCAACAGGCGAAATCAATTCGATTACAGACAATAAAGAAAGTGTCCGGCAAGGGATTCAGACTCTATCGGACAATCTAGAGCTGGCCAGCGAGAAAAAGGTAGATGTTTGGACAGCGGTTCAGGCCTACAATTTTGGTCAGGCCTATATCGACTATGTGGCGCAAAATGGCGGTGAGAATACGCTTGAGCTAGCAAAAAAATACTCAAAAGAAGTGGTTGCTCCGAGTCTTGGCAACGTGACTGGAAAAACCTATTCATACTATAATGTGCTTTCCATTTTTTACGGTCCCAAGCTTTATATCAATGGTGGAAATTACTATTATTCACGGCAGGTGCGACTAAATATGTACCTTATCCGCTTTATAGGTTGGCTGTAAACAGATGATTGGAGTATAGCTCGCCTTTCTATAGGAATAAGAGGTTGGGATGGATAATCTCAGCTTCTTATTTTTAAAGAAGGACAAATAAGGATTTGGTCTCTCTTTTGTAGTGATTAGAATTAGAAGATATTTTTCAACTTGAGCTTCGAACTAGAAAAGAAGCTAAAAAGTTTTGATTTTTTCTTCTGTAGGACGGGCTTTTTGATATAATAGAAAGTATGAATAAAAGGGAAAAAATTTCAAATTATCAACTGTTACTGGCTCAGCTAGAAGCCTTATTGGAGGGTGAGACCAATGCTTTGGCCAATCTTTCTAATGCTAGCGCCCTGCTTAATCAAGCCCTGCCTCATTCGGTTTTTACTGGTTTCTATCTTTTTGATGGGAGTGAGCTGATTCTGGGACCTTTTCAGGGCGGTGTTTCCTGTGTCCATATTGCTCTAGGCAAGGGTGTTTGTGGGGAGTCTGCTGAGAAAGAGCAGACGATTATCGTAGATGATGTGACCCAGCATGCCAACTATATCTCCTGTGATAGCCGTGCTAAGAGCGAGATTGTGGTGCCCATGGTAAAAGACGGTCGCCTACTTGGAGTGTTGGATTTGGACTCGGCCTTGACTGGGGATTATGATGACGCAGACCAGGAATATCTGGAAAAGTTTGTCCAGATTTTGCTTGAAAAAACGACCTGGAATTTTGAAATGTTTGGAGAAAAAGCCTAATGTATCAAGCTTTATATCGAAAGTACCGCAGTCAGACCTTTGGTCAGCTGGTGGGTCAGCAGGTAGTAGCGACCACTCTGCGGCAGGCTGTTGAGCAAGGGAAAATCAGCCATGCCTATCTTTTTTCTGGTCCACGTGGAACAGGAAAAACCAGTGTTGCCAAGATTTTTGCCAAGGCTATGAACTGTCCTAATCAAAAGGATGGTGAGCCCTGCAATGACTGCTATATCTGCCAGGCCATCACTGAGGGGAGTCTTGAAGATGTCATTGAGATCGACGCGGCTTCTAATAATGGTGTCGATGAGATTCGTGATATTCGGGACAAGTCTACCTATGCGCCCAGTCTTGCCAAGCACAAGGTCTATATCATTGATGAGGTGCACATGCTCTCGACTGGAGCCTTTAACGCCTTGCTCAAGACCTTGGAAGAGCCAACCGAAAATGTGGTCTTTATCCTAGCGACGACAGAGCTGCATAAGATTCCAGCGACCATTCTTTCTCGTGTTCAGCGATTTGAGTTTAAGTCTATCAAGACGCAGGACATCATTGGTCATATTGAGTGGATTCTGGAGCAGGAAGGCATTGATTTTGAGCAAGAAGGTGTGCAGATTATTGCCCGTCGAGCTGAGGGCGGTATGCGAGATGCCTTGTCTATCCTCGATCAGGCTCTTAGCTTGACCCAAGAAAATCGTTTGACTACTGATATTGCTGAAGAGATCACAGGCTCTATCAGCTTAGGTGCCTTGGATGCCTATGTAGCAGCCTTGATTGCTCATGATGCAGTAGCAGCCTTGGATAATCTCAATCTGATTTTTGACAGTGGCAAAAACATGGCTCGCTTCGTGACGGACCTCCTGCAATACCTGCGTGACCTAATCATTGTCAAAACTGGCGGAGAAAATCATCATACTAGTGAGCTCTTTCTGGAAAATATCAAGACACCGCAGGAGACTCTCTTTGCCATGATTGAGATAGCGACCAAGAGTTTAGCAGACATCAAAAATACCCTGCAGCCTAAGATTTATACAGAAATGATGACTATTCGACTGGCTGAGGAAAAAGCAGGCTTGGACCAGATTCCTGACAACTTGGCAGAAGAACTGTCTAATCTCAAGCAGGAAATTCAAGAGCTCAAGCAGCAATTGGCCAATGTCGGCAGTCAGCCAGCTCCAGCAGCTAAGAAATCAGAGGCACGACCTCAGAAGGCTAAGACCTATCGAGTAGATCGCAATAAGGTCAATGCCATTTTGGAAGAGGCAGTGGAAAATCCTGACTTGGCTCGCAGCAATTTGACCAAGCTGCAAAATGCTTGGGGTGAAATTATCGAGAGTTTGGCAGGAGCGGACAAGGCGCTGCTCATCGGTTCGCAGCCAGTTGCAGCTAACGAAAATCATGCTATTTTGGCTTTTGAGTCTCATTTCAACGCTGAGCAGACCATGAAAAGAGAAAATCTCAATACCATGTTTGGAAATCTGCTGAGCAATGCTGCTGGCTTTTCACCAGATATTCTGGCTATTTCTCTCGAAGACTGGACTCAGATTCGGGCAGAATTTTCAGCTAGAAGTCGCGGCAATAAAGCAGAAGCAGTTGAAAAGCAGGAAGAAAGTTTGATACCGGAAGGCTTTGATTTTCTAGCGGAAAAAATCACCGTGCAGGATGATTGAATTTAGATTTTTATGATTTTTCATGCTATAATGGAAGAATGAATAGACGACAATTTATTGTAATGGCGGCTTTTACAGCCCTAGAAACGTACTTTTTTAATAAATCAATCATGTCTGAAGACTATCTGATGGCTATTTTCTGGGCCATTCTGATTGGTCGTAATCTGCAGATTAGCTATGTGATGGGGCGAATTATGGATGAGATTGATAAGCATCTAGGACACAAATAATGACTAAATCAGAGATTGACTAGAGTGAGAATCTGGCACTCTAGAGTGGTTTTGACAAGGAACAAAGGGAGGCTGAGAGACGATTGTCGCAGCCTCTTTTATGATGTAGAAAAGGGAGAAAAGAGCAAGAAGTCGGAATGAATACAAGAATTTTTTAGAAAATTGCTATTTTTATGATAAAATAGAAGTTAGTAGCAATTGAAAGGGGCATCTATGAAGTTAAGAACAAAGGTAAAAGGCCTGAATGGTCGCATCCGTGTGCCGGGCGACAAATCAATCAGTCACCGTTCGATTATGTTCGGGAGCTTGGCCAAGGGCCTTACAGTGGTTCACGATATTTTGAGAGGTGAGGATGTCCTTTCTACGATGCAGGTCTTTCGTGATTTAGGCGTTAAGATAGAGGATGATGGAAAGACTGTCAAGATCCATGGTGTTGGGTTTGATGGTCTCAAGGCGCCACACAATAAATTAGACATGGGAAATTCAGGGACCTCTATCCGCTTGATTTCGGGTCTCTTGGCAGGTCAGGATTTTGCAGCAGAGATGTTTGGCGATGATAGTTTGTCCAAGCGTCCGATGGATCGGGTAACCCTGCCTCTTAGTCAAATGGGTGTGGATATTTGGGGTCAGACAGAACGAGATTTACCGCCACTACACATTCATGGCCGAAAAGATTTAAAGCCTATCCATTACCAGCTGCCAGTGGCTTCCGCTCAAGTCAAATCAGCCTTGATTTTTGCGGCTTTACAGGCTCAAGGCGAGTCAGTCATTATTGAAAAGGAAATTACCCGTAACCATACAGAGGATATGATTGTCCAATTTGGTGGTCAAATTGAGGTCAAGGATAAAGAAATCCGTGTGCAGGGTGGTCAGACCTTTACTGGGCAAGAAGTGAGAGTGCCTGGTGATATTTCCAGTGCAGCCTTCTGGCTAGTTGCAGGCTTGATTCTTCCCCATTCCAAAATCGTCCTAGAAAATGTTGGAATCAATGAAACTCGGACGGGGATTCTTGATGTTATCAAGGCAATGGGCGGTAAGATGACCCTTTCTAATATAGATGAGGTGGCCAAATCCGCTACGATTACCGTTGAGACTTCTGAGCTGAAAGGAACTGAGATTGGCGGAGAAATTATTCCGCGCTTGATAGACGAGCTTCCGATAATTGCCCTTTTAGCCACCCAAGCTGAGGGCAGAACGGTGATCCGAGATGCCGAGGAGTTAAAGGTCAAAGAAACCGATCGGATTCAGGTTGTCGCAGACGCCTTAAATAGCATGGGAGCAGCCATTAGCCCTACAGCAGATGGCATGATTATCGATGGAAAAACGCTTCTCCATGGTGCAACCATCAATACGTTCGGTGACCACCGTATTGGAATGATGGCAGCCATTGCGGCCCTGTTAGTTTCGGATGGAGAGGTGGAGCTGGAGCGGGCAGAAGCAATCAATACCAGCTATCCAAGCTTCTTCTCAGACTTGGAGGGCTTAGTGAATGGCTAAGATTTTACTTGGCTTCATGGGAGCGGGAAAATCAACGATTGCGAGAGCCTTGTCAGCAGATTTTCTGGATATGGACGAGCTGATTGTCCAAAAAATCGGCATGTCCATCCAAGAGTATTTTGCTCAATACGGCGAGCAAGCCTTTCGAAAAATTGAAGCTGAAGTCTTGGCTGAGTGTATCCAGCAGGATGTCGTGCTTTCTACGGGAGGCGGTGTCGTCTTGAGCCCCCAAAACCGTGACTTATTGGCTCAAAACTCCCAAAATATTTATTTGAAAGCTGACTTTGAGACCCTCTTTCGTCGGATTGAGGGAGATCAGGAAAATCAGCGTCCCTTGTATCTGACAAAGAGCAGGGCAGATTTGCAGGAGATTTTTGAACAACGCCAGGCTCTCTATGAGACGGTCGCGACACAAACAATTGACGTGGTAGGAAAAACGCCACAAGAAATTATTGAGGAAATTCAATGAAAGTAGCTTTTTTAGGACCCAAGGGATCTTTTTCCCACCATGTTGCCCAAGAAGCCTTTCCCCAAGCAGACTTGGTGCCCTACCAAAATATCACAGAAGTGATGAAGGCCTATGAAGGGAAAGAAGTGGATTATTCAGTCGTTCCCGTGGAAAATTCGATTGAAGGAAGTGTCCATGAGACCTTGGATTATCTTTTCCATCAAGCTGAGATCCAAGCGGTAGCAGAGATTGTTCAGCCCATTAAGCAGCAGTTATTGGCGACCAGTTTGGACAAGCCCATTGAGAAAGTTTTTTCCCATCCTCAGGCGCTTGCTCAGGGGAAAGGCTATATTCGCCAGCATTATCCAGAAGCAGCAATAGAAATTACAGCTAGTACAGCTTATGCGGCTCGCTTTGTAGCAGAGCATCCTGACCAACCTTTTGCGGCTATTGCACCGCGGACTGCGGCAGTTGAGTATGGCTTGCAAGTGGTGGCTCAGGATATTCAGGAAATGGAGGAAAATTTCACTCGTTTCTGGATTTTGGGACAAACCACCCCTACTCTTAAGCTTCTAAAGCAAGAGGAAAAGCAGAGTTTAGCTCTGACCTTACCGGATAATCTGCCCGGTGCATTGTATAAGGCACTATCAACCTTTGCTTGGCGTGGCATTGATCTGACAAAGATTGAAAGTCGCCCTCTTAAAACAGCCCTAGGGGAATATTTCTTTATTATTGATATTGATAATGAACGGAAAGAATTAGTGGATTTCGCTTACCAAGAGCTTACCGCACTTGGTATAACCTATAAAATTCTAGGCAGTTATCCCGTTTTTCAAATTCAGGATTATAGATTGGAGCAGAGATGAGAGAAACAGAAAATCTGAGTCGACACGAGCAGTTAAGGCTGGATTATCTCCATACAAACTATTACTATCTTAACGAACATGAAAAAGAGGAGTATAATTACCTCCGCCAAAAGTCGAAAGGACGGCCAGATGCTGCGCAAAAGGCGTCTACTAGGGAGAATGTGCAGGCTTCATCAGAAGATCCGAAGACGGATTCATCCGGTTTGTTACCCAAATACCCGGGTAAAGGTTCTCTCAGCAGAAGTCAAAAGAATTCCCGTAATTCTTTAAAGCAAGAAACGAAAAAATCAACTCAGAAAACTCCGAGAACCTACAAAAAAATTCGTCCGAAGCGCGTGCTGATGTGGCTCCTGATTTTTGTGCTTTTGGTCGTTTCTGGCATGCTCTTTATGTTTTTCAAAGGCTTAAATACAGCGAGACCAGGAAATCTTAAAGCAGCTGATGTTGAGTACTTTGATGGTCATGATGCTCGAGATGGGATCAATATTCTTGTTTTAGGGACAGACGGACGAATTGGAGAAAATTCAACGGAGACTCGGACCGATTCAATTATGGTCTTGAACGTTGGCAATAAAGACCATAAAATGAAGTTGGTCAGCTTTATGCGTGATACCTTGATTCATATTGACGGTGTCAGCAATTCCTACACGGAGCCGACGGATGATGATTATTATGATCAAAAATTGAACTCCGCCTATACTTTTGGTGAACAAGACAATCATCGTGGAGCTGAGGCAGTTCGTCAAGCTTTGAAAGATAACTTCGATATTGACATTAAATACTATGCTCTAGTGGACTTTAACACCTTTGCGACTGCAATTGACACCCTCTTTCCAAATGGTGTATTTATGGATGCTAAATTTTCGACGATTGATGGCGAAAAAGTCACAGAAGTGGAAGTCCCAGATGATTTGAACATGAAGGATGGAGTGGTTCCTACTCAAACCATCAAAGTTGGTCGTCAGCACATGGATGGTCGGACGCTCTTAAACTATGCCCGCTTCCGTAAGGACGATGAGGGTGACTTTGGACGTACACGCCGCCAGCAAGAAGTCTTGACCGCTATCATGCAGCAGATAAAAGACCCTACGAAGCTTTTTACAGGATCTGAAGCGTTAGGAAAAGTTTTTGCCTTGACCTCGACCAATGTACCTCAGAGTTTTATTTGGTCACAAGGCTTATCCTTGGTGCTTGATTCACGCAATGGGATAGAGCGCCTCACTATACCAGAACTAGGCGACTGGACGGATACCTATGATATGTATGGTGGACAAGGACTCTTGATTGATTTTGAAGCCTATAAAGAAAGATTGAAACAAATGGGCTTAAGATAGGGCTCTTATGATATAATGGGAAGTGGCAGATTTTGTCTCTTCCCTTTCTTTTTGGAAAATAGCAGAGCAGAAATGTGAACATATTTTCCAATAGGAAGAAAGAAATAAACAGTAGAAAAGCCTGTGATTCCCTGCTTTAGTATAATTGCAGTTGAGCGCAGGATGGATTAGAAAGTAAAGAAATGTTAAAAAAGAACGATATTATTGAAGTAGAAATTGTAGATCTGAGTCATGAGGGAGCGGGTGTGGCCAAGGTAGACGGCCGCGTTTTTTTCATTGAAAATGCCCTGCCGAGTGAAGTGATTCGCATGCGTGTCCTCAAGGTCAATAAAAAAATCGGCTTCGGCCGAGTTGAGGAGTTTTTGAAGAAGTCTGTTCAGCGCAATGAGCATGTCGATTTGGCCTATTTGCGGACTGGAATTGCTGATTTGGGACACTTGGCTTACCCAGCTCAGCTAGCTTTTAAAGGCAAGCAAGTGCAGGACTGTCTCTATAAAATTGCTGGCATTTCGGGTGTAGAAGTGCTGGAAACACTGGGCATGAATCAGCCGCTGGCCTACCGTAATAAAGCTCAAGTGCCAGTCCGTCGTGTCAATGGCCAGCTGGAAACTGGCTTTTTCCGAAAAAATTCCCATGACCTCCTGCCGATTGAGGACTTTTATATTCAGGATCCAGTTATTGACCAAGTGATTGTTTTTATACGTGACTTGCTGCGCCGATTTGACCTCAAGCCTTACGATGAGAAGGAAGGCACTGGTCTGATCCGCAATCTGGTTGTTCGTCGTGGCCATTATTCGGGTGAAATCATGGTGATTTTGGTGACCAGTCGGCCTAAGATTTTTCGAGTGGAGCAGCTGGTTGAACGTTTGACAGAGGCTTTCCCAGCAATTAAGTCTATCATGCAAAATATCAACGACCAGCCGGGCAATGCTATTTTCGGTCGGGAATTTCGGACACTCTATGGCCAAGACTTCATCACTGACAGCATGCTGGGCAAGCAATTCCAGATTGCTGCGCCAGCCTTTTACCAAGTCAATACTGAGATGGCAGAAAAGCTATATCAGACGGCCTTTGACTTTGCTGATTTTAAAAAAGAGGATATTGTGCTGGATGCCTACTCAGGCATTGGCACTATTGGTCTGTCGCTGGCTGACCGAGTCCAGCAGGTCTATGGAGTCGAGGTCATTCCTGAGGCTGTGGAAAATAGTCAGCGAAACGCAGAGCTCAACGGTATCACCAATGCCAGCTATGTTTGCGCCCCTGCAGAAAAAGCCATCCAAACTTGGCTGGATCAGGGTATCAAGGCGGATGTCATCCTAGTCGATCCGCCGCGCAAGGGCTTGACAGAGAGCTTTATCACTTCTAGTGTCAGCATGGAGCCCCAGCGGATTGTCTATATCTCCTGCAATCCTGCCACCATGGCGCGTGATATCAAACTCTATCAAGAGCTAGGCTACGAACTGAAGAAAGTCCAGCCTGTTGATCTATTTCCGCAGACGCATCATGTTGAGGCGGTAGCACTGCTTGTTCGAGCTGAGGTATCAGCGAAGTAGAACTAGATGCTCCGCCCATGCGATAAGGTGAGACCGAAGGTCGAGAAGGTGCCCTGGGGTAAAGGACTCGTAGAATGAGGAGGGGCACCGACGAGATATTACGGTAAGTCTGAACCGCCGAGTGTGTGAGTTTGTTAGAAAAACATTTTTAATCTTCATAAGATTTAAAAATGACTACTAAAAAAGGAAATATTATCATGGGAATATTCGATGATTTTGAGTACAAAGAAAACTACCAAAATGAAGAAAAAGTAATTGAAGTACTTAAAAAGATTTTAAGAGCAATTCATCTAAATAACTATAGAGATATTATGGATTGTGTTGATGGTTCAGAAGTTGATGATGTAAGAGAGTTACTTGAATATATTGACGATTCATTACAATTAAATGATTTTGATAAAATTGATGAATATGGTGTCGAATGTAATTTCAATCCGAATTATGAGTATTCTCAATTACAAGTTTATGAATTTAATGATCAAACTGGCTTTGCTGTTGAATATCAGATGACCTCCGATTCTGAATTGGTAGATTTAACCCTACAATTAGAATTTTTATACAATGAGGATGGCTACAAAATAACTTCTATAGATGTAGATCCTGGATAAACCAAACTTAATTATCTTCGTTATATAATACATTTGTATACTAAGGATATATAATTTGATTGTAAGTTGCTTAGAATCTCGGTTAGTTTTTCAAATATTGAGAGGATGAAAGATGTATCTATTGGAATTGTATCAAAGTGTTGCCTTTTCACAATTGATAAAGGAGTTAGAGAATGAGTAATTACTTGACTATTGGAAGTGTTGTTCAAGTGAGTAAAAGACATGTACGATTATAAAAAAATAATTCCCTTTAGCTACTATAAAAAGAATCCAGTCTATTACGATTTGAATGAAGGAAGTCTTAAAGTATCTCAGTCAAAAGAAATTCCTTACAAAATAAATGGTTGGATTCTCAGTGCAGTATTAGTAGCTCTGTTTATCATAAGGAAGAGTTATCCTCTAACCATTTTAGAAAATAGTTATGTTAAAATGACTCTATTTGTTTTAGCGACTATTGTGGCAGTGGTAGCTGTGAAATCCGTAAATCGTCATTAATATAATCAATTATCTCTGAGTCCTTTTTATATTTCAAATGGAGAATATAGAGAATTTTTGAATCAGCAATTAAAAAACGCTAGTTTATTATTTTATTTAGCAATCCACTTAAAGCAATTAAAGGAGTTTTTGGATAATGGAAAAAAAAGATAAATATGTAGCCCGTGTAGTAGGTAGACTAGACAATCGTTATTATTTAATAGAAGTCCATAACCGTCTTTATGTAATAGATTATTTTAATCCTAGAGACGTTCGGAATTATTTGTGGGGATTTTTTCCAAAACATTTTTCAAGTTATAATATTTATGATGTTACAGATATATCAGATAGATATAAAATTAAGCCTAATCCAAAATGGTTATCTGTTTTTAAAAGTATCAATGCTAGTAGTTTTATCAGTTTAGTGGTAGCATTGTGGTTATTGTTCTTTCCACCTACTTTTGCTCATAATGATAAAATCCCTCAGTTATGGCTTCCGATTTTAGTTGTATTTGTTGTAGGTCTGCTACTGATTATTACTTTTTTAAATTTAGGCTTGGATAAAAGCATTGACCTTGGACAATTAGACCATAAAATAATAAGCCCTACTACAGTAATTAAATCTGAGAAAACATATTTACCTGAAAAATTAGCAAAATTTATTTCCTTTGTTTTAGGATTATCCGCTTGCTTTATAGTCGGAATACTCACATCAAATTATTTTACATTATTCTTCTTCACTTTTGTTGGGGGATATGCTTTGATATTGTACCCTTATTTTATAGAAATAACTCTAAATAAATATAAGTTTCAAATTAAAAATACACAGGAGCATAGGAGGCATAAAATGTTATTACCATTAGGGAGTATTGTTTACCTAGCAGACGGCAACCAGAAAGTTGTGATTATTGGTCGTGGAATGATTGTTAATCAGGAGGGAACAGATGTTGTTTTTGACTATACAGGCTCTGTTTTTCCAGACGGTCTCAAGCCAGAAGAGATTTATTATTTTAACGAAGAAGATATTGACGAAGTCATATTTGAAGGTTACCGTAATGATGAGGAAGAGCGCTATGCAAAGCTTTATCTACAGTGGTTGGAGGAAAACAAGGAGAAAGTGGTAAAAGGAAGAACGAAATAGTATCATTTTTATACTATTATTTTTACCAGAGTAGCTTCACAGAATCGGTTGTTGAAGTGGGTGAGTACAACTACTTCACTAACCGAGATGGTTATTGCATCAAATATAAGCGAGTCATTTGGCTTGCTTTAATTTTTCATTTATTATCACAAGCGAAAGATGTTAACTTGAAAGAGCATCGTCGTCTTGAGAGAGAATGGATGAATGCACTTAAGGATAATAAAAAAGTTAGCGTAACTGTCAAAATTAAGTATGATAGCAACTCATTAAGGCTATCAAAATTTCAAGTTCGATATAAAATTGATAGAAAAACAAGAATAGAGATTATTAGAAATATCTATAAGAGGTAGTTAGTATGAATAAAGTATTCGAAGCTCAATTGATGGATATTCAATCTGATATGATTTCTTTATCACTCGAGTATGTAGAAAATAAAGCAGAGACAGTTTATATATATGTGGTTTTAGAGGATTGTTTAGTTTCTTTTGATGTTTTCTATAAAATTGGTGGTTTCATTTCTGAGAAAAGTGATGTAAATGAGTATTTGTCAGAAAAAATTAATGATTCAGATGATATCCAATTCTCGCTATTAGAATATGGAATAGAGGATGCAGAAAAGATAGAAGTACTCTTTGAAGAGAACTCTAAAGAGGTACCTACTGAAATAAGATTGGTATATGATGTGAAAAATAATAGTCTTAAAAGCAATTACAGATACGATGCAATGTATGAAAAAAAATGAAGATTTATCAGTATCAGATGTTTTTGAAGCTTGGATACAGGAAGAAAAATCGAAATTAATCACATAAAAGCTAGTGTTTACGAGCCGTGTTTAAACACGGAGGAAGGCTAATGGGATTTTATGTAGATATTGCGAAGCTTCAGATTGAAAAAACTTCGAAGTAACACATGGCACCATCATGAAGACTTAAAGACATTACAAGAAGTGAATAAGAGCATTCGCGCAGAGTTTACCCATCGCGGAGGAGTTTCTCTAAAGAAAGGAAAATAAGATGATTTTAGAAGGTTTTAAAAAAATAAATGAGGAGCAAATTACTCGAGTTGAAAATACTTTAAATATCTCATTTCCTTTAGATTATAAGGAATTTATTCTATCGAATAATGGGATGTGCGCAGAGGGTGAGCTTGGTATAGCACTTCCTTTGAATCAAGAAGTAATAGCCCTAGATATTCTATATGGAATTGATACAGAAACCGAGAATTGTAACATTCTTGAATGGACTCAAGACTACAAAGAATCTTTACCTGAAAACACTCTTATTATTGGAGATGATGTACTGATGGGGTTCTTTATTTTAGTTTGTAAAGGAGAAGATAAAGGGGTGTATTATTATGATCATGCTTATAACTTAGAGGGTTCGGATGATGATGGAAATACTTATTTTATAGCTAACTCTTTTGAGGAGTTTATAAATCAATTGACTGTGATTGAATAATTGAAGTAATTTTTACAATGATATTATTCTAAGTTATATTAAATTATATGTATGAAATCAACAATGTCCATAACCCCGTGACCGTTGTTTTATGGAAAAACGTTGCAAGCGGTTGATAGGGCTATACACAGGTAATTTACTCATCGAGGTGGTATATCAATTATGAAAGGAAATAAATAAAAATGACAATGAAGCTTGATAGGTTTGGATTCGCCAATGAAGAAGCAATTTCAATATTAGAAAATAAATATGAAGTAGTTTTACCAGAAGATTATAAAAGATTTTTATTACAAGAAAATGGTGGTAGAAATACAGCTTATAAATATAAAAATTTAATAAGAATTTCTCAAATTAGTGAAGAAATTAATATTGATGTAATGTTCGGTGTTGAAACGAATATGAAAAATGCAGATATCGAACAGTGGACTAGTGAGTATCGGGATGATTTATTCCCAAATTCAATCATTATTGGGGACACTATTCAACATGGCTTCATAGTGTTCTGGCTGAGCAATGATGATAATGCTGGAATTTATTATTATGATGATACCTATGAATTTGCATCGTCTACTGATGATATGAATACTTATTTTTTGTCAAATTCATTTAGTGAGTTTTTAAATATGGTAGAAAATTAGTAAATAATTATCTGCGTGATAGCTTTTTGTAGTATACTTTTAGGTTAGAAAATGCCAGAGTGGATGGAGCGGGACTTGCAAGGAACGGTAGCTAACCTGTCTAGCCTTGCGGAGTTAGGAGTAGGAACTTACACTGCTCTGACAGATCCAGGAGCGGCTCAGCGTGGCCAGGATCCCAATGCTAGCTATGCGGCAGCTTTTCGTGCTTAGCAGACCGGAAAATCCCTCTGGGATAATGTTACCCATATGGATGCCTATGATGAAGGTTGACAATATCTTAGTGAAGAGCAATAATGCCATCGGGAAATTTGGCGAGAAATTATTAGACACCCGAATCCCAGTCAGTATCCGTCAAGAAGCATTTGCCTTTGCGGGAGGTATAGGCTCAATGCCTGCATTTAGCGTTGAGAGTAAGACTCTACGTGAGGTGATGCACTTCTCAAGCAAACATGCGGATGATGTTGTGAGAGGTGTAGCTGGTTCTGGTAGGGCGGAGCGAGTCACACAAGCTGTTAATAATATGTCGGAGTTTTTTGAAACAGAATTTGGATAAAAGATTGTGGGAAGTCTTAGAAAGACTAAGAAGAAGTAAGACGGGCAGAGTGTTTATGAAGTGATGAAGAAGGTTGATAGAAATTTGCGCAAAGGAGATTACCTGTATTTGGATGGTTTACATATGGACCATTTTGAAGTTTTTGATAAACGTGGTAATTTTAAATCTGTACTTAATCTTGATGGTACTTTAAACACAGATAAGTTATTAAAAGCTAAAGGAAGGAAATTACATTGAAGGAAGAAATCTATAAACTTTATGAGGTGTGTAAACGATTCAATTCGAGGCTAGGATACTCGTTAGAAGAAAATAAGAAATTAAAAGATTTTAAAGAATTGATAGATGATAATCTATCTGATGACTTTCAAGAGCTTATGTCAGGTATTTCAGCATTCAAGGAAGAAATAATTGATCAAAGTATAGCTGATGAGCAATACAGTCAATTCTATTACGAGTTATTGTCTTCGATGGCTAACTTTTCTTCTTACTTTGCAGATTTGCATGAAATAATTTTTGATCTAAACAAAAGACGCAGATTTAAAATGGGAGAAATTACCAAAGAGGAGTTAGTCAGTTCAGATGAAATAATTTTAGATGATGAGGACAATGAATCTGGAAATTAAAGAATAGATATTTATTGTGGTGGAACGCAGATTAAACTTGGAACATCTGTTAGCTGGTACGAAAAAATGGGACTATTAAAGGAGATAAAATAAATGGATAAATTGATGTATGAAAAAAAATAATTCAACAGAAAATTGAAGAGTTGAATTATACTACGCTAAGAGTCTCCGTATTTAATGGCAGGAATAAAGGGAGAGAAGATTGGCAAACTCGAATAGAATATGATGAGGGGGAAAAAGTATACTTAGTTTATTCTTTAGGAGATAGGGCAAGTATTATAGGAAAGATTAGAACATTTGGAAATTTTGAAGAAGCAGAGCAATGCTTATTTGAGATATTGGATTTAACTGTAAAATATAACAGGTTGCAAGTGATGACTAACGAGGAACCAGAATATCCTTCTCCTTTGTGGGACAAACCATAATGATAAAATTAGAAAAGCAACGCAGTGAAATTTGATTTGAATTTTATCGAGCTCTCCCATCAACAAGTCTCGACTGCCTTTATGCGCAGTGAGGATGTCAAGATTATCATAAATATGAGGTGATACATGATTTGACAAGAAGTAATATGGAGTGAAGTAAATGATATTTGAAGATTTATTAATGGAAATTCAATTTGATTTGGTGTCTTTAGGATTAGAATATTCGAATAGTCAAATTGATGAAATTTATTTGTATGGTTATATGGAAGAAGGTAGTTATTTTTTCAATTTATTTTTTAAGAAAAATGGGGAGATAATTAAACTCAATCAGATTAATGATTTTTTGAGTGAAAGTGAAAAGATAGATGATTCACGTGATAGACAGATACAACTTCTAGAATTAGGAATTGATGATTTGGAAAAAATCGAGATTTTGTTTGAGAATAATAAAAAAGAAGTACCTACCGAAATCAAAATTATTTATAATAGGAGCAGCAATAGTCTCAAATCTAAATATAGTTATTCACCTATTTCAGATGATACTTCAGAATTAGAATTATTCAATAACTGGTATGATACGGTGAAAGTAGAAAATAATATTTGAAGATAAGCTAATGGATTTACAAGTAGTCAAGCGCTTTGAACTTAGTTTCTACTCCATTATCATATAGTTATGAGAATCAGGAAGCTTAGATTCATTATAATCAACTAGGTCAACTATTTTCCATCACTGATTTACAGGGTTTCATGGGGATTGTGGACAGTGTCTACAGTCCTATTTATCCTTTAGGTTCTATTGTTGAGCTGGGTTTGAAGCTCTTACCAGAGGAACTCCAGAAAAGCTTAGCGGAGGGGTCAGGACCACTCGTTAAGACTGGCCATTAGAATGGATTTCGGATTTTAGAATAGTTCCTAATTGATGGATTATCAATAATTGAAGGAGAAAAGAGATATGACAAGTAGTTTAAAGCGAATTGCTGAAAAAATTGTTTTTATTATTGAAGAAGAGTACCCCAAACAAAAAAGTGTTACAGGCTCAATTCAAAGTATTTATCAATTAGCAAATGAAATTGTAGAAAGTGGAGAAGTAGCAAAAAACATAAATCTTAAAAGTCTAGTTAGAATGTTTGCAGATGAGACAACACATTATCAAAGTGAGATTATTTACTTACTTCAAGATTTAGATAAGGAATTGAAAAAGAATGAATATAAAAGATAGTTTACAACATTTTTCATCGAATCGAACAGAAGAGAATAGGTCGAAACTTCTTTCAGATATGGAGAAATGGACGCTGTTCGTCGCTATAAGATGGGTAGATAAGTAGACGTTCCGCATTCTTCATATTCAGGATAGAAAGGATTTAATAAAATGGAAACAGACAATACGGTATCTATTTGGATAGGTAATTTCAAAAATTTAACTGAGTTAGAAAATTATATTAATCTAACTTATGATGATGAGGGAGAAATCGTTGTTTCTGATTTTTTCAACGATTTTAAGATAGACATTAATGATATAGATGAAGATTTAATTGAAAAAGCAGTTTTGTCAAATGAAACAAACGATATATCTATTATTTTGCGAACTGCTTCCTATGAGGAACAGTTGTTGTGTGAATTGAACGTATTAGAGAGTCTGACTATAAATAAAGGCAATGCAGTTGTACTAATCTATAACTATGCTTATGATGGCTCTGTAAAATCCTCAGATTATTTAAATTTCATTACAAGTGTAGATTATAGATAAAACAATAACTTAGGAGTCTTATCATCGTCATCTCCCCATCTAAGCCTGGTTGAAGGACCGCTCGAATGAGATTGGTTCCTGGTGGGGAGATGTTGTTGAAGGCACACGGAATCTGCCTAATAATTTTAGATTAGAAACACCTTCAGCAAATAGAAGTCATAAGTATGAGTAAGGAGATGGGTGATATGGAATCAAAAGCAATATTTGAAGCTGCACAGGTAGGCGATTTTAAATTACTGAAAGATTTATATAGAGGTAGTATAAATCAGGTAAATAAGGAACAATTGAATCTTTTATCGGTTGTCCTCACTAATAGTGATAAAATTGATGGCCGAATTAAGATAATTAACTTCTTGCTTGATAGAGGTATAGATATAAACTATCAGGATAGAGATGGTAGAACAGCACTACATAATTTTTTTCAATTTAAAGCAAATTGGAGACCGAATGTAGATTACGCAGTAAATGTAATAGCTAAGTTAATTGAAGCGGGTATAAATATTAATGCAATTGATAAATATGGATCAGTAGCATTAATTTATTCTTTAACTGTTTTAAAATTAACAACGCAAGATGCATATCCTATTTATGAATTATTGCTAAAACATAATGCAGATTATACTCTAAAAAATGATGCGGGTAAATCTGCGTTAGACTACGCTAAAGAGTTATCTTGGAGAAATGATTTTTTAAATATTTTGGAGAAGTATGAAAATGAAAGTAAATGATAATTATGGAGGATTTGTTCTATCAAGGAATGTAAAAAATGGATTACCTATTGCGTATACTTACAGAGAAAAATCTCGACTGTTACAATTAAATGGATGGACTATTTATTCTAGTTCCGATGATAAGGAATACGTAAATAATCCCAAAAATTTTGAAATTGTATTAGCAAAAACCATGTTTTCTATTGCACCCGTGATGGAAGAAATTTTTGAAGCGAAGTATGGGACGAATTTAGCGTGGCTATACGAGGAGGGGGTTCATGTTGGTTTCTATGATTTAAATGAGGAAAAAGAGGTAAAAATATCTGAAATTTTAGATTAGTTATATATAGTAGTATGTATTATCATGATTGATTTTTTATGAGGTGTATGTAGTTCTTGTATAGCGCTGCTAATATATATTGAATGTGGCATTCATTCTAAATATAAAAAGAAAGGAAAAAATTAGAAAGTGAAAGATATTAGAACGGTAATCCTCCCTTTGCCAAGTATTGAATTAGTTAAGGAAAAAGAGGAAGAATGGTGCATTGAGTTACCGAGTTCCTTTAAGGAATTCATAATCAGATATAATGGGATAATTCCTAAAAAGAATCTTTTTAAAATCAGTGATGATAAAGAGTATGTTATAGAAAGATTCCTTTGTATTTTAGATGATTTTGAAGAGAATTCCCTAGGAATGTACGATATTGATGTTATAGAAAGTCCAATACTAGAAATTTTAAGTGTGGAACCAGATTCTGTTGGTGTAGAACTATTACCAGTAGCAATACTGTTCGGTGGTGACTTTATATGTTTAGATTATAGAGAAGGGACCCAGAAACCCAAGGTATGTTATTGGAAGCGTGAGGATTCATACGAATGGCATCCTAGTGTAGAGTTTGTTTCAGAAACATTTGAAGACTTTTTAGGAATGCTATATTCTGAAGATGATATTGCAAATAGTTAGTATTTGGTTACGGGATCATGCTTTAGGTCATTGGGCCGACGCTATAAGATAAATAGGAAGGATTTAATGTTTAATAATGGAATATAAAAATACGATAATAACACCATTACCTGACGAACAGTTACTGAATGAAGAAGAAAAGATATGGAGGGTTTCACTCCCAGTATATGCTAAGGAATTTTTTAAACAATATAGTGGGTTGATTCCTAAGAAGAATATCTTTAGCGGAAAGTTACCTCAAGATCAGGAACGTATAATAGAACGTTTTTTATGTATTTTACATGATACTCAAAATCATACTTTGGGTATGTATGATATAGATGTAATTCTAACGCAATTAGATGAACGCTTACTGTATTCTGAAGATATTTTAGGAGTAGAATTACTACCTGTAGCGGCTTTATTTGGCGGAGACTTTGTTTGCTTAGATTATAGTCAGAGAAGGGAGAATCCTAGTGTGTGCATATGGCATCATGAATCTTCTTATGAACTTAATCCATCCACAACTTTTATCACGGATACATTTGAAGACTTTTTAGGAATGCTATATTTTGAAGATGATATTGCAAATAGCTAGTATTTGGTTACAGAATCATGCTTTTGAGTATATGTTAAGAGTAATGCACAAAATATAATGCAGGAGTCCTATTTATGGGTGATAAATTCCTTGAGTTATTTATTGAAAAAACTTTTTATAATGAGCTATTTAATAAATTGAAATCTTACATCTATCTTCATAGAGATGAAATAAAAGTTAGATCCTACACTTTATCTTCGATATCCTATAAAGCGCTAGATGATTTTAGCGTCAAGGAATGAAAGATACATTCCTGTTTAGAGAAAAAAATTTACAAGCGTCCATCAGGTTATAGGAAGAATGCAAAGGAAACTGTCTGGGATAAAGCTAAGGATGAACAAGGTGTTGTCAAAAATCCTATTACTAAAAAGGTAATGGATATTGAGGAGCCTTGGGATATGGGACATAAACCGGGACATGAATTTAGAAAACACCAACAAAGTGCGGCTGATAGAAAAATAACTCGTAAACAATTTTTAGATGAATATAATAATCCTAATAGCTATAGACCAGAGCTACCAAAATCTAATAGAAGTCATATTTGTGAAGATAAGACGGATTTTTATTTTGGTTCATGATTTTGAAGAAAGGAACTTACTATGGAATATGATAAAAAAGAGATAGCTAGAAAGCTTTTAGATGATGTTGGCGGTACTCCAAGAGTATATGCATTTAAAGATGAATCTGGAAAAGAAATTGACATATTTTGTGGTGATGATTCTCCAATTGAACACGTATCTTCTTATTCCACTGTTGGGTTATCAGACTACACTTTGAACAAAAAGATAGATGAAAAATCTTTAAGAGCAGAAATTATTGGTTCAACAGATAGTATGAATGATTTGTTTCCAAATATAATAAGTGACTGTGCTTTTAAAGTGATGGATGGATCATCTCCTTGTATGCCAGGGACTGTATTTTTAAATGCAATAGATAATTATTATCTAGATTCTAATATGAAGCACATGTTATTGACTATCCCATTTTTATGGGAGTTGCACGATTTGGAATTTGATTATGAATATGTAACTTGGTTGTTTGCAGTTCCGATTTCTGAGTCGGAGTACCATTTTTTTGTTGAGAATGGGTATCAAAAATTAGAAATGTTATTTGAAAAAAAACAAATAGATATTTATGATTTAAATCGTAGTCCTGTGGTTTAGATGATATTTTAAAAAAAGGAGATAAGTTGTACTTAGATGGTCGGCATAAAGATCATTTTGAGGTATTCAATAAAAGAGGTAAAGTAAAGGATGTTCTTAATCCTGATGGAACTTCTAATAGTAAAAAATTTAATTTAGCTTCTGGGAGGAAATTAAAATGATTAGTTCAGAATTAAAAGATGTAATGAAACGATTAACTATTCTTAATGAGAATAATAAAGGTGTGCTACTTAGAGAAGAAAGTATCAGAGATATAGACAATACGATAAATATCTTTCTAAAAAAATATGAAGATCGTTTTTATGAAGGATTAAGATTGTTTAACAAGATAGACCTTACTACAATTTCCTCTTCAGAGAATTCAGATTACACTATTGCTTTCTATAATCTATTAACTGGAATTAGGGGAATAATCGATTGTTTTGATGACTTTGATGATATTTTAGTTGAATTGAATAAAAACTTCATGTATCAAAGTGGCGAAATAACAAAAGAAGAATGGGAAAGTTCAGGGGAAGTTGTCTTGGATGACGAAGAAAATGAATTTGGAGATTGAAGAATAGATATTGATTCCTCTTAAATGAATGGGCAAGTCGAAGAATGAAAAATGGAATTTTATATTTACCAGAAGGATTGAGGAGGTATTAAAAATGAAACAAAAAGTATCGTTATGGCTTGGTAATTTTGCAAGTCAAGAAGAATTTCAAGAATACTTCAAAATTTCAAATAAAGAGGATGGGGATAGCATTTCTTCAGAATTTGAGACAGACTTTCATTTGTCGTACTATGATAGAGATTTAGTTGAAAAAGATTGGGTTGATGTTTCTGAAAATAATATTGATGTTTTGCTTGAAGGTTTCTCATACGATGAAGAGATTATTATGCAGTTTCCTAAAATATCAACAACCTATAATACAATTGTTTTGATTTATGATTTTGATTATTCTAAAGAAGGATTAAAAGTAAGTAACAATGGTTCTGGGACATTAGAGTTTATTGGTATTGCAGAATACGATTACTAAGCGTAGCATATAAGGAATTCTGGAACATCATCACCCCATCTAAGCCTGGCTGAAGGATCGCTCGAATGAGATTGGTTTCTGGTGGGGAGATGTCGTTGAGGAAACACGAAATCTACCGCTTCCTCAAGGGATGAAAGATACACTCCTGTTTGCGGAAGGAAGTATGGTTTCAGAGACTGCCATCGGAGCTGTAGATTTGACTCAAATCATTGATATTGACAGAAATGCTAACTTTAGACAAGCTGATGAGCTCCTTATTAGAGAATTAGAGAAAACTCGTCGAGAAATTGTTAAGTTTAGAAAAGAAAATAAACTAACGTGGCACGAATTTAATGACATGACGAGTATGCAACTAGTTCCGAGTATAATAAATAGTAAATTTGGGCACTTAGGCGGTGTTTCAGAAGTTAAAAAGTTGTTGGAATTATTGCAGTAGAAAAAGAGGTGTGAAATGAAGATAGTACATCCTGTTTTTGGGGAATTGACATTTAATTATGGTTGGACTAAGAGAATTAAATTAAATATTTTTAAAAAGGAATTTTCTGTTGAAATAAATATTGATGCAGATGAAGATGCGGTGTTCGATGAAAATCAAATCAAAGCTTTTGAATTTTTTTTCAGTGATATTCAGAACCGTGTTACCCAAGCCGAGAATGGTATTGTTGGATATTATAATTCAATAATTGATGAGGTAATTGATAGACTGGATTCAGATTCTAATTTTGGTCAGAAGTTATTAAATACTAAAGATAATCCGAGTGAAATCTTTAAAT
Source organism: Streptococcus sp. 27098_8_113 (assembly GCF_041432545.1). Lineage (NCBI taxonomy): Bacteria > Bacillati > Bacillota > Bacilli > Lactobacillales > Streptococcaceae > Streptococcus > Streptococcus sp. 27098_8_113. The sequence continues at coordinate 125,794 of NZ_JAPVZU010000003.1, forward strand.
TTTTGACAGTAAAACAAATTATGATTCCGATGAATTTTGATGATAATACACGCGAAGCAGGCTTCATTTGTGATTGTGAATGGGATATTGAAAACGGTGTTGGAATAAAATATATTAATGAACAAATATCAGAAATAGGATTTCAAGACATTTTGCTATAAGGGAGAAACATTAAGTATTGGAAAAGTTGCGCTGCAAACGATATCTTCATCAGGGACTGTTCTAAAAGGCGGTGCGGACCAAATATTATTACCACAGGTATGGTCGCAGGATTGGGTTGTGAATGTAAGGACTGTCCCTAATTAAGGAGTAGATTATGAGTATGAAATCAATAGAGATAGCCAATAAAATTTTAGAAATAATGGATAAACAGTATCCTTCAGAAATACAGGAAAAAGGAGCAATTAACACTCTTTATACCATTATTAGATCAATAAAGGAAACAGAAACTATCCCATTAAATGTTCATCTTAAGGATCATGCACGTATGTTGATAGATGCAACTGCTAATTATAATTTAGAAATCATCTACCTACTTCAAGATTTAGATAAGGAATTAAAAAAGAATGAACGTCAAAGATAGTTTACAACGTTTTTCATCAAATAAAACAGAAAAAAATAGGGAACAGCTTCTTTCAAATTTGGAGAAAAGTTCACTTTTTGTTCCAGTAAGATGGATTGATGAGCAGACGTTCCGCATTCTCCATATTCAGGATGGAACAGAAAATTTTTATCTGCAGTAAGTAGTAAAGTGTGTATTTAAAATGAAAATAATTTCAGAAGTAGTTGATAATTTAACTAGTATAAAATTATTAGTGAATTCTCGAAAAACTAATATTCCTATAATAGAGCTAGATAAGTTATCCATTGCGGAAAAAAATATCACAAGTTTAAAATGGGAAAATTTTGTTCTTGAACAACGTGGTGATCTAACTGCATATTTATTAAAAAATGAGAGAGAAACTTTCAAAAAATGGAATGAATTGAGTAGGGATGCAAAAGAAAGAATTATTCCTATTGTTACAAAACAACTGTTTGCTTTAGTTGAAGAAAAAAAATATTTGAATCAATGATACCCCAAATTAGATTTGATATAATTAATATTTCGATATATTTAACGATAAAGAATGAATGTCTGAATGTAAATTCACCGTTTTTTGATGATTTATATACTTTATATCGATTGGGTTATATTCCCTGTGGCCATGCTAAAGGGAAATATAAAGTATTATAGGGAGAAATAAGGAGAAATAAATGGAAAAGCAATATGTAAGTGAGTAATTAAGAATAGCAAATGATATTATCCAATTGGTTAAAATTGATCTAAAAGACGAAATGAATAGGCAAATTTTAGCTTCCTATATATTTGGTGTTTTAAATGCTAAAGCAATTCAAGAGTCCATTTCTCCAATTGATGTTCAAGTTACAATGATTCGTGTTGGAATAGAAGCGTTGGGCTATAGTCCAGAGGCAGTTACTCAAATGACGCAATTTGTTATCGATGCCACAGATAAGAATTTTCATCCAACTGTATATGCAATAATACATAGAGGAATAGAGGCGTTTTATCTCTATAGTAATGAGAAATACGAGCAACTAAAAGAAGATTTTGATAATATAATGGCATCCATAAAATAAGGTGGGTTTGCTTTAAGAAGAAAATAAGAGAGGAAAGAATGTATTATTTTAAATCGTTAGAGAGACCTATCTCAAATTCAGAACTATCAGAGATAGAAAAAAAAATAAATGTAATACTTCCAGAAGACTATAAGGAATTTCTATTAAAAGTTAATGTGGGTATTCCTAAAGAACAGTACTTATCGTTTTTTATTGACGATTTAAATGAAGAAGTGATTTTGGGGACAATGTTAGGTATTTCAGAGAATAAAAACTTTAGTCTAACGGATTGGAATTCAGAATATCAAATGGAACTTCCATACGATTCATTTGTCTTGGGAACGGAATATGGAGGAGGGTTATTTGTTATGATTGTGAGTGGAGAAGATAGAGGAATTTATTTTTGGGACCACACATTTATATTTGACCAGTCGTCAGTAGATTCAAATGTATACTTTTTAGCAGATAATTTTACTAATTTTATAGAAAAGTTATATATTTCTGAACCATAGAAATACAAAAGGGGAATCCTATTTATGAGTGATAAATTCCTTGAATCAGCCAATGTGAGGTTTAAGTAATGGTTCAATACGATAAGAATAAGATTTTTACAAGTATTATTACTAGCCGTACGAGAGAGACATTCGAAGTAGATGATACTTTGATTCAACTTGGTCAACAATTAGGAATGCGTCCGCAGATTTTGAAGGGACTCTATAAGGCTCTGAGAAAATTAGAGGATGTCTATGAGTATGTGCCCAGTTTCGGTGCAACTTTTACTTGTCATTTTGATTATGAAAACCAGGAAGCTCAGATCCATTATAATCAACTAGATCAACTATTTTCCATCACGGATTTACAGGATTTCATGGGGATTGTGGACAGTGTCTACAGTCCTATTTATCCTTTAGGTTCTGTTGTTGAGCTAGATTTGGAGCTCTTACCAGAGGAACTCCAGAAGAGCTTAGCGGAGGGACCAGGACCACTCGTTACGATTTCAGGCCGTAAGATGCCTCTTCAAGAAGGATTTGATGACTATGTGGTAGACTACTTGGCTCGCATCTGGCCTTTGGGTGAGATGCCTGGAATGGATGCTTTTTTCGTTAGTAACATGATGATTGAGCGAATTCGTTTTGAAGGCTATAGTGACGACTGGAAAAGTCAGTTCACAGAGGAGGTTTTGTAACTTTCAGCCCTGTGCAAAATAGAATTCAAGCGAAGATTGATACTGAATTACTTCCCGAATGGAAAAATACTCGAATGTATAAAGTAGAGATTCAAATTCCTAAAGGAGAAACACTGAGTATTGGAAAAGTTGCGCCACAGAAGATTTTTTCATCAGAGACTGTGCTGAAAGGTGGTGCTGACCCAATATTATTACCGCAAGACTGGCCATTAGAATGGATTTCGGATTTCAGAGTAGTTCCTAAATGATGGATTATCAATAATTGAGGGAGAAAAGAGATATGACAAGTAGTTTAAAGCGGATTGCTGAAAAAATTGTTTTTATTATTGAAGAAGAGTACCCCAAACAAAAAAATGTTACAGGCTCAATTCAAAGTATTTATCAATTAGCAAATGAAATTGTAGAAAGTGGAGAAGTAGCAAAAAACATAAATCTTAAAAGTCTAGTTAGAATGTTTGCAGATGAGACAACGCATTATCAAAGTGAGATCATTTACTTACTTCAAGATTTAGATAAGGAATTGAAAAAGAATGAACATAAAAGATAGTTTACAACATTTTTCATCGAGCGGGTAAATCTGCGTTAGACTACGCTAAAGAGTTATCTTGGAAAAATGATTTTTTAAATATTTTGGAGAAGTATGAAAATGAAAGTAAGTGATAATTATGGAGGATTTGTTCTATCAAGGAATGTAAAAAATGGATTACCTATTGCGTATACTTACAGAGAAAAATCTCGACTGTTACAATTAAATGGATGGACCATTTATTCTAGTTCCGATGATGAGGAATACGTAAATAATCCCCAAAATTTTGAAATTGTATCAGCAAAAACCATGTTTTCTATTGCACCCGTGATGGAAGAAATTTTTGAAGCGAAGTATGGGACGAATTTAGCGTGGCTATACGAGGAGGGGGTTCATGTTGGTTTCTATGATTTAAATGAGGAAAAAGAGGTAAAAATATCTGAAATTTTAGATTAGTTATATATACTAGTATTATCATGAAAGAGTCCTACTTAAGCCAAGGCAGAAGCGATTGAGGCTGCTAAACGCAAGGCAGAACAAGAGGCAGCTGAGCGAGAAGCTTCTTATCGCCGTCATCACCCCATCCAAGCCTGGCTGAAGGATTGCTCGAATGAGATTGGTTCCTGGTGGGGAGATGTCGTTGAGGGCACACGGAATCTACCTATTCCTCAAGGAATGAAAGATACACTCCTGTTTGCGGAAGGTTTTATTGGTGCAGCTGGAAGTATGGTTTCAAAGACTGCCATAGGAGCTGTAGATTTGACTCAGATTATCGGTATTGCCGGTATTGATGGCGTCAATCACCTAACAGGAGGTAAAACTCCAGAGTGGATGAAGCGGGACTTGAGTTGTCTCTAAAAAAGAATATCTATTCCGAGTGGTAATGAGTCAGGAGCGAATGAGTGGTAGTGTCCAGGAGGTCGCACTTACCCAGGAGATATGCCAGAAGGAGTTCAGTATAAAGAAAGGAGATGCTATATGGAAAGCTAATTAAAGAAAAAAAGTTGCCGACAGAAGATGTGGTATGGAAATCCTATCAAGATTTCAAGAGAAATAGGGATGCTGTTCATGAGTTTGAAGTAACATGATACCCTCATTGATAAAGATACGTGGGATAATGTAGAACGAGGGTCAGCAAGGCTAAAATACTTTTTGGTAAAATATTATATGAAAACATATATCATACAAAATGGGGACAACTTTCTTACCAATAATATCTTCTGCGCTGAGTGTAGCTCAGGCTTTGTTCGAAAGAATTGGATGATTGGTTGTGGAAAACATAGTGTTTGCCAGTGTAACAACCGTTACAAAGTTTAAAGTCAGTTTGGGTGTCGCTATAATTACATTGACGAAGAAATATTTGAGCGGCTTTATGAATGCTGTTGAGTTATTGCTGGAAAATAGCACTGACGTGGTAGGTGAGTGGTGAAGTTTAGATACTGGAGATAATTCGCTTCATAAGCGCTATGACAAACAGATGTATCACATACTTGAATTAAAAGTATTCTAAGGAAATATCATGAATCAAGTTTTTTACAACATTATCATTTCGGAAGATGAACAAAATATAGTGACTTTTCTTGAAGGAATTCAAGTAAATTTGTAGAGTAGAATAAAGGCTTCATTGATAGTATAGAATCTGGGAAAATTACAATTAATGACATAAAAAATATTTCTTGACAGCAATCTTTCAAATGTGTGTAACTGTCGTATCACAGTGTAATTCTAAAGTCACTTTTGCTCTTTCGTACGCTATTATGGAAGAAAGCTCTCAGCGATGTGGAATGAGTTACTTTATTAGCCAAACGCAACTAATACTCAAAGTTTTCCCAAAACTTTTGAGCCTTGCATATATACCATGTTGAGACAGTAGCACTATTTTTATGAGCTGAATCATTAGTGAAGTGGAAGTGAATGATCTGTCCATGGATTTATGTTGAATAGTTAAGAACGAAGAGATAATACGATTCGAAACATCAAATCGCTGAGTGTGTAGCTTTATTGCATAAAGTACATGATTAATAGTTTAAAAAGTTCATTATACGAATAGCTAGGGGAGAAATATTTTATGACTGATTTTGCAAAAAAAGATAAAAAGCATTTTTATACGACAATAGCTGGTTTGTTTCTAATGGCAGTATTGTCTTTGACAAAGATAATACCTGAACTTTCTTTATCAGGTCTCACTGTAATGATTGGTGTTCTCTTTTTCTTTGTTCTTGAACATTTTGATAAAAAATCACATATAGAATCAGGTTTGCGCTTTAAATCATTTTTCGATGATCTGAGAAAACAAGGAGTAATTCTTCTGGTCTTGCTTCCTGTAGGATCCGCTGTAGCAACTTTGCTTATCGGCAATATGGTATTTAAGGGTACTTTTGCTAGTCATGTTTTGGGAAGAACGGATGGTATGTTATCCTTTGATAAAATACCACTCCTTATGATTCAAATAATAATCGCAGCCTTGGGGGAAGAGATTGCATGGAGAGGTTTCTTTCTTGGTAAGTCAATGAGAATTTTACCATTTTGGTTTTGTGCCATTCTGTCTTCTTTATTGTTTGCGATAGCTCATATTTCTAGTGGAAGCGTTGAACTTGTAAGCTACGATATTTTCATGATTTTTGTTGATAGTATTATTTATGCAATGATTTATAAAAAATCTGGGAATTGTTTGATTTCTACACTTTCTCATATTCTCGGAAATGCTACAGGAATTCTTTTGCTAATGATGTATAGCTAGAAAGATTTTAATCTCATCTAGCTAATAAAGGATTTTCATTATAGGTTGAAAATGGTCACTATCAGCAAAAGTGGGCTAGGTGACTTGATTCAGAAAAATGAGGAATCTTTCTAGAAACTTGAATAACTAAAAGCCTTGACCTCAAGGCTTTTTAACTTACACTGATATGGTCTTGCTCATAAACTAGCCCACAACTTGCAATCCTTTTCTTAAAATAGTATACTAGGGCTATGTTTTGAAATCGTTTGCACAAAGTTGCGATGAGTTTATAAAGAAAAATCTAGGAGACAGCACAATGGAATTAACAGCCATTTACCACAGACCAGAGTCGGAGTACGCTTATCTTTATAAAGACAAGACAATGCACATTCGCATTCGAACGAAAAAGGGAGATATTGAACGCATCAACCTACATTATGGAGATCCTTTTATCTTTATAGAGGACCGTTATGAAGCAATCAAGGAGATGACCAAAATTACCTCCGATGCTTTGTTTGATTACTGGCAAGTGGAGGTTACGGTCGGTTATGCACGACTCCAGTATCTCTTTGAACTCAAAGATAAGCAAGGTCATAAGATCTTATATGGCGATAAGGGATGTGTTGAAAATACGTTAGAAAACCTTCATTACGAAGGAAACGGCTTTAAGCTTCCGTATATCCATGAGATTGATGCTTGTCATGTACCTGACTGGGTAGCAGAGACGGTTTGGTATCAGATTTTCCCAGAGCGTTTTGCCAATGGAAACGTTGCTCTTTCGCCAGAAGGAGCCCTAGCTTGGGACTCGTCAATCACGCCTAAAAGTGAGGATTTCTTTGGTGGCGATTTACAAGGGATTATTGATCATCTGGATTACTTGCAGGACTTGGGTATTACAGGCCTTTACCTCTGTCCTATCTTTGAATCCCCAAGCAATCACAAGTACAATACGACGGATTATTTCGAAATTGACCGTCATTTTGGAGACAAGAAAATTTTCCGTAAACTGGTGGATCAGGCCCATCAGAGAGGAATGAAAATCATGCTGGACGCTGTTTTCAACCATATCGGAGACCAATCTCCACAGTGGCAGGATGTCCTTAAATACGGTGAAAATTCAGCTTATAAAGACTGGTTCCATGTTCAAGAGTTCCCAGTGACCAAGGATAAGCTAGGTAATCCGAGAAAACTCCCTTATCACACCTTTGCCTTTGAGAGCTATATGCCCAAGCTAAATACAGCAAATCCTCAAGTGAGGGACTATTTGTTGAGCGTTGCGACCTACTGGATTGAAGAGTTTGATATCGATGCTTGGCGCTTGGATGTGGCAAATGAAGTCGACCACCAATTTTGGAGAGATTTCCGTAAGGCTGTCTTGGCTAAAAAGCCTGATCTTTATATTCTTGGGGAAGTCTGGCATACTTCTCAGCCCTGGTTAAATGGCGATGAATTCCACGCGGTCATGAACTACCCTCTCTCTGATAGTATCAAGGATTATTTCTTGCGTGGGGTTAAAAAGACGCCTCAATTCATCAATGAGATTAATGGTCAGTCCATGTATTATAGACAGCAGATTTCGGAAGTGATGTTCAATCTTCTGGATTCGCACGATACGGAGCGCATTCTAGCTACTGCAAAAGGAGATGCCCAACTTGTTAAGTCTGCCTTAGCCTGCCTCTTTTTACAAAAGGGAACTCCGTGTTTCTATTATGGAACTGAGTTAAAATTAGACGGAGGGCCAGATCCAGATTGCCGTCGTGTTATGCCTTGGGAACGTGTTTCCGGTGATAATGACATGCTGAATTTCATGAAGAAATTGATTCAGCTTCGTAAGAGTGTTTCAGACATTATCCAGCATGGGAAATATGGTCTAGAAGAAATCAAGCCTGATGTGCTAGCTCTGGAATGGGACTATGATGGTCAAAAGGTCCGAGCAATTTTTAACCAATCAGCAGAAAATTATCTTGTAGACAGTGATTATGCAACTTTAACAAGTCATTGCCAAATCTCGGACGGGCAACTTCTTATCTTACCAAAGGGCTTTGCGATTTTTGTGGAAGATTTGCAAACTGAAGAAAATTAATTTTTGGAAATTTGACTGAAAGACTTGTCAGGGTTACTCAAATTTCAAAAACCCAATCTAAGAGCAGTCTATTTAAGAAGAGCAAGTAACTTATTAGAAAAGAGGAGTTCAGAATGGAATTAGATGATTTTACCGAAAAAGAGCAGGAGCAGATCAAAGAGGGGCTTAGTACAGCCGTCATTAGCGATAAGGAAGCAGCTAAAAAGATTTTGGCGCTGGTGCCACAAGAATGGCTTAAGCGAATTCCCTTCCTTGTGAGAGGGCATGCAACGACCAAGACGGTTGAGCGAGTTGCCAAGCAATACCCAGAACTTTACGCTGTAGCTAAGCAAGCAGGAGAGCTTCCTGAAAAGGAGCGTGAGGAATTGCGCGCTATCATGATAGCTATCTTTGAAGAAAAGATGAACAAGCACAAGATTAAGTAAACTTACCAGTGTATAGCGATTCCTTTCTTTAAGTTGGCATTTGGAGTTAGCTATTCTACCTTGCTCATCAATTTATAAATCAAAGTGACTGCCGTTGATAAAAGTGCAGTCACTTTTTTGCTTAGGGGAATAGCTTCGTTGAAGTATGTGTTTGTTTTACAAAATTGGTCTTTCAGTTCAGATGTGATTTCAAGAACAAGGAAGTTTCTCTTCAAATTAGCTTTTTTCTTTCTGTTTTACAGTATTTCTTGATATAATAACAAGAGGAATTATTTGAAGAAGATATGGTAAAAATGTAAAAAAGGACGAAAGAATGAAGAAAGTAAAAAAGATTATCTTGATGAGTGCTTATACTTTGGCAATTCTTGGCTTAGCTGCATGTGGGAAGGCACAAAAGCAATCAAACGGCAGTCAAGAAAATCCAACAGTTGGTCAGACTAGCTCGGAAAAATACCCCTGGAAGGCGACTTATTCAAATCTAAATAGTCAAAAAAGTGTCGAAGAAGTTAAGAATCTGTTAGCTGCCGACTTGGATAAAGACAGTGTCGATAACTTTGTCAATCTAGTCAATGACTACAATGGACTTGTTGGCTCGACTGGTTTAACAGGCGATTTCACTAAGTTTACCAAAACAGAATATGACGTAGAAAAAATCAATCCTCTATGGCAGGCAAAGAAGGGCGATTTTATCGGGACAAATTGTCGGATCAATACCTATACTTTGCTGAAAAATAGCATTGAAATCCCTCAAATAGCAAAAGATGACGAACTCTTGTTCATCGATAATGACTCGATTGACAAGGGCAAGCTCTTTGATGCCAAGGATAAGGAAGAATTTAATATCCTATTCTCAAGAGTCAAGACTGAAGCGACCCAAGATGTCAAGGTACATGCTAAGAAGATGGAGGAATACTTCAAACAGTTCAAGTTTAACGAAAAGGCTCGGATGCTCTCCGTCATCGTCCACGACAATCTTGACGGTGATTCTCTCTTTGTAGGGCATGTCGGTGTCTTGGTTCCAGATAAAGACGGCTATCTGTTTGTCGAAAAGCTGACCTTTGAAGAGCCATACCAGGCTATAAAATTTGCCAGCAAAGAAGATGTCTACAAATACTTGCAGACAAAATATAAAGACTACACAGGGGAAGGACTGGCCAAGCCCTTTATCATGGATAATGATAAGTGGGTAGAGGGGAAATAGAATTTTTAGCCAGTTAAGTTTTATGTAAACTCTAGTTAAGGGAAGGCCATAAAAATGGATAAAAAACAGACATATTTTTCGATTGCCCTTATTCTTATCGGTTTTCTACTTGTGGAATCAAGTATCTATATCATACCTTATATTGAAGGATTAAAAGAATTAGAAATAGCTGTTTTTGTAATTGGAATTCTGATTTTACTAGGTGTCATCATCTTATTAGAAAGGACTAAGAGGCATCATGATTAAAGAACAGTACTTACGAATAAAAGATTTAGACATTATTTTATGGGAATTTATTGCTCATCAATTAGAGGAATTATCCGTTTGAATTTTGCAAAGAATATGTAAATATCGTACTTAAAAGGGTGAACCAAGCCTGATGATACAAAGGAAGTCTGAGACGGCTGGGGAAATCATCCCGCTGGTCAGGTTTCCTTTTTGTTTAGTCATAGATGGATGTAGCAGATGAAGCAGATTGCTTCGTCTTTTTTTCTTTTTGTGTTAAGCTAAGATTAGCAAACTGAAAGGGTTCTCGGATGTATCTAGCAGACTTAATGGAAAAGAGTGAAGCGGGGCAGTTTATTGTCCTGTCTTATTTACAGCAGCATTCTACATCCAGTTTGAAGGCCGTCATGTCAGAAACTGGCTTTTCGAAAGCAACCTTGACCAAGTATATTAGCCTGATTAACGACAAGACTGTGGACAATCATGCAGCCTTATCCATCCAGCTTCAAGACGAAACACTCAGTCTGTCTATCGGACCGGATACCAAAGGTCGCGATATTCGCAGGCTCTTTTTGGGCAATGCTGTCAAATACCAGATTTTAAACTACTTGCTCTATCATCAGCAGTTTTTAGCCCATCAGTTGGCTCAGGAACTGATGATCAGTGAAGCAACCCTCGGCCGCCATATAGCTGGTCTAAATCAGATTTTATCAGAGTTTGAGCTCTCTATCCAAAATGGCCGCTTGAGAGGACCGGAGCACCAGATCCGCTATTTTTATTTCTGCCTCTTTCGCAAGGTTTGGTCCAGTCAAGATTGGGAAAGAGAACTTCAAAAATCGGAAAGAAGGCAGGAAGTTGCCGTCTTAGAAGAACTCTGCGGAGCCCAGCTCTCTCAAGGTCAGCGATTAGACTTGGCACTTTGGGCGCATATTACCCAGCAGCGCCTGCGCGTCAATGCCTGTCAATTTCAAAACATTGAGCAGAAGATGCGGGGCTATTTTGAAAATATCTTTTACCAGCGCTTGCATCGCCGGACAAATGATTTCTTTGCCGGACAGCACATCACCCTGAGTCAGGAAGATGGCGAAATGTTGATTCTCTTTTCATTTCTCATTTCCCATCGGATTCTGCCCCTGCACACCATGGAGTATATTCTGGGCTTTGGCGGTGAAATTGCCAGCCTGATTACGCAACTGATTCAAGAGATGAAATCTCAGGACTTGCTAGGTGACTACATTGAAGACCAAGTGACCTACGAACTCAGCCAGCTTTGCGCCCGCGTCTTTCTTTTCCGAGGCTACCTATTGCAAGACAAATACAAGCATGACTTGGAATTGCGCCATCCTTACTTATGGAGCGAATACGATTACCGACAAGTAGCGGACACTATTTTTAGAAAGCTGCCTATTTTTCAGCAGGGAACTTCTCTGGATAAAAAGGTTTTGTGGGAATGGCTCCAGCTGATGGAGTACATTGCCGAAAACGATGGCCAAGTCATCAAGATAGGTATGGACTTGACGGATAGCTTTATCGTTGTTTCTAGAATGACTGCTATTTTAAGGCGGTATTTAGAGTACAATCGCTTTATTAGCATTGAAGCCTACGACCCAGCTAAAAACTATGATCTTATCATCACCAATAATCCCATTCATCAGACTCCGCAGGTTCCTGTTTATTATTTAAAAAATGACTTGGATTTGGAAGATTTGACTCAAATCCGTCACATGATATTTCATTAAGAAACCTAGAGAAATCTAGGTTTTTTGTGATTTTTACACAATCTCCTCAAAATTTTTTAAAATTTTAAAAAAATTGATGAACAAGAAAGCGCTTTATTTTATATACTAGTTACTGTAAAGAGGAAATCTCCTCAAGACTTTAACCAGGAGGACAGTACATGTCACAAGAAAAATACATCATGGCCATTGACCAAGGAACTACTAGTTCCCGCGCCATCATCTTTAATAAAAAGGGAGAAAAGGTCAGCTCTAGCCAAAAAGAATTCACTCAGATTTTCCCTCAAGCAGGTTGGGTTGAGCACAATGCCAATGAAATTTGGAATTCTGTTCAATCAGTAATTGCTGGAGCCTTTATCGAAAGTGGTGTGAAACCAAGTCAAATCGAAGCTATCGGAATTACCAACCAGCGTGAAACAACTGTCGTCTGGGATAAAAATACAGGTCTTCCTATCTATAATGCTATCGTTTGGCAATCTCGTCAGACTGCTCCTCTGGCTGAACAGCTGAAAAGCCAAGGATACGTGGAAAAATTCCACGAAAAGACTGGTTTAATCATTGACGCTTACTTCTCTGCTACCAAGGTTCGCTGGATTTTGGACCATGTTGAGGGAGCACAAGAAAGAGCTGAAAAGGGCGAATTGCTCTTTGGTACTATTGATACCTGGCTGGTTTGGAAATTGACTGACGGCGCGGCTCATGTGACCGACTACTCAAATGCAGCTCGTACCATGCTCTATAACATCAAGGAACTTAAATGGGATGATGAGATTTTGGAAATCCTTAACATTCCAAAGGCTATGCTTCCTGAAGTTCGTTCTAACTCAGAAATTTATGGTAAGACTGCTCCATTCCATTTCTACGGTGGAGAAGTTCCAATCTCTGGTATGGCTGGTGACCAGCAGGCAGCTCTCTTTGGACAGTTAGCCTTCGAGCCTGGCATGGTCAAAAATACCTACGGAACTGGTTCCTTCATCATCATGAACACTGGTGAAGAGATGCAGCTGTCTGAAAACAACCTCTTGACAACCATCGGCTACGGTATTAATGGAAAAGTTTACTATGCTTTGGAAGGTTCTATATTCATCGCAGGAAGTGCTATTCAATGGCTACGCGACGGTCTTCGGATGGTGGAGAGCTCACCAGAATCTGAAAAATATGCCCGCGATTCTCACAACAATGACGAAGTCTATGTCGTACCTGCCTTTACAGGTCTGGGCGCTCCATACTGGGATCAAAATGCACGTGGATCTGTCTTTGGCTTGACCCGCGGAACCAGCAAGGAAGACTTTATCAAGGCTACTCTGCAATCCATCGCTTACCAAGTACGAGACATCATTGACACCATGCAGGTGGATGCCAAGACTGCTATTCAAGTCCTCAAAGTCGATGGCGGTGCTGCTATGAACAACTTCCTCATGCAGTTCCAGGCTGACATTTTGGGAATCGATATTGCCTGTGCTAAAAACTTAGAAACAACTGCTCTCGGTGCAGCCTTCTTGGCAGGACTGTCAGTAGGCTACTGGAAAGACTTAGACGAACTCCGGACTCTCAATGAAACAGGAGAACTCTTTGAGCCGTCTATGAATGAATCCCGTAAGGAACAACTCTACAAAGGATGGAAAAAAGCCGTTAAGGCAACTCAAGTATTTGCAGAAATCGACGACTAATACTGATTCATATTTTGATAATCAAGTCAGTAGAAGCAGGAAATGACTAAGTTAGAAAGTGTACAATTATGGAATTTTCAAAGAAAACACGAGAATTATCAATTAAAAAAATGCAGGAACGCACCTTGGACCTCCTGATTATTGGTGGTGGGATTACGGGTGCTGGTGTAGCCTTGCAAGCAGCTGCAAGTGGTTTGGAGACCGGTCTGATTGAAATGCAGGACTTTGCAGAAGGGACTTCTAGCCGCTCTACCAAATTGGTCCATGGTGGCCTTCGTTACCTTAAGCAATTCGACGTAGAGGTGGTCTCAGATACAGTTTCAGAGCGTGCTGTGGTTCAGCAAATTGCCCCTCACATTCCAAAACCAGATCCAATGCTCTTGCCAGTTTACGATGAGGATGGAGCGACATTTAGCCTCTTCCGTCTCAAAGTGGCTATGGACCTCTACGACCTCTTGGCTGGTGTCAACAACACACCAGCTGCTAACAAGGTCTTGAGCAAGGAAGAAGTGCTCGAACGGGAACCCGAACTTAAGAAGGAAGGTCTGGTCGGCGGCGGTGTCTATCTTGACTTCCGCAACAACGACGCGCGTCTCGTGATTGAAAATATCAAACGCGCCAACCAAGACGGCGCCCTGATTGCCAACCATGTCAAGGCAGAAGGCTTCCTCTTTGATGAATCTGGAAAGATTACAGGCGTTGTTGCGCGTGACCTCTTGACGGATGAAGTCTTTGAAATCAAGGCTCGCTTGGTCATCAACACAACTGGGCCTTGGAGTGACAAGGTGCGCAATCTGTCAAATGATGGTGAGCAATACTCACAAATGCGTCCAACCAAGGGAGTTCACTTGGTAGTTGATTCTAGCAAGATCAAGGTTTCTCAGCCAGTCTACTTTGACACAGGTTTGGGAGACGGCCGGATGGTCTTTGTACTTCCACGTGAAAATAAAACCTACTTTGGTACGACTGACACTGACTACACTGGCGACCTAGAGCATCCAAAAGTAACACAAGAAGATGTGGATTATCTCTTGGGCATTGTCAACAATCGTTTCCCAGAAGCAAAGATCACAATTGACGACATCGAAAGCAGCTGGGCGGGTCTTCGTCCATTAATCGCAGGCAATAGCGCTTCTGACTACAACGGCGGAAATAACGGTACCATTAGCGACGAAAGCTTCAATGCCCTGATTGCGACTGTTGAAAGCTATCTTGCCAAAGAAAAATCCCGTGAAGATGTTGAAGCGGCTGTTACTAAACTTGAAAGCAGCACATCTGAAAAACACTTGGATCCATCTGCTGTGTCCCGCGGTTCCAGCTTGGATCGTGATGACAATGGCCTTTTGACCCTTGCTGGTGGTAAGATTACAGATTACCGTAAGATGGCTGAAGGCGCCATGGAGCGCGTGGTTGAAATCTTAAAAGCAGAATTCGACCGCAGCTTCAAGCTCATCAACTCGAAGACCTACCCTGTTTCAGGTGGAGAGCTCAACCCAGCAAATGTGGATTCCGAAATCGAAGCTTTTGCGCAACTTGGTGTATCACGCGGCTTAGACAGCAAAGAAGCCTTATATCTTGCAAACCTTTACGGCTCCAATGTTCCTAAAGTCTTTGCCCTCGCTCACAGCATCGAGCAAGCGCCAGGTCTCAGCCTAGCGGATACCTTGTCACTGCATTATGCGATGCGCAACGAATTAGCACTCAGCCCAGTAGATTTCCTCCTTCGCCGGACAAACCACATGCTCTTTATGCGGAATAGTTTAGACGCTATTGTAGAGCCAGTTTTGGATGAAATGGGTCGATTCTACGAGTGGACAGAAGAAGAAAAAGCGGCTTATCGCAATGACCTAGAAGCTGCCCTTGCAAATAACGATTTAGCAGAATTGAAAAAATAGAAAATAGAAGAAGAGGTGGCGGACTAGTTCTCCTGTCTAGCTTTCCCTTCTTTTAGATGGAGTAATATAGATGATGAAAGAAATATTTGGTGAATTTTTAGGAACCCTGCTCTTGCTCCTTTTGGGAAATGGCGTCGTTGCAGGCGTGGTTCTTCCCAAAACTAAGAGCCACAACTCTGGTTGGATTGTGATTACCATGGGATGGGGGATTGCCGTTGCCATCGCTGCTTTTGTATCTGGCAACCTTGGTCCAGCCCATCTGAATCCTGCCCTAACCATCGGAGTAGCTCTCAAAGGTGATCTACCTTGGGCATCTGTTCTTCCGTATATCCTTGCACAGTTTGCAGGTGCTATGGTCGGACAGTTCCTTGTCTTCCTACAGTTCAAACCGCACTATCTGGCTGAAGAAAATCCAGCTAATATTCTTGGGACATTCAGCACTGGCCCAGCTATCAAAGATATCTTCTCAAATCTGATTAGCGAAATCCTTGGAACTTTTGTCCTTGTACTGACTATCTTTGCTCTTGGACTTTATAAGCTGCAAGCAGGACTTGGCACTTTTGCAGTTGGAACCTTGATTGTCGGGATTGGTCTTTCACTTGGTGGAACGACTGGTTATGCCCTCAATCCTGCGCGTGACTTAGGACCTCGCATCATGCACAGTCTCCTTCCGATTCCAAACAAAGGAAATGGTGATTGGTCTTATGCTTGGATTCCAGTTGTCGGTCCAATCATCGGTGCCGTCCTTGCAGTAGCAGTCTTCTCCCTATTTTAGACTAAAATAAAGCAATCCTCTTCTCTAAGATTGATACATGCTTGGAGAAGAGTATTTTTGTATAGATTTTCAAATTTCATCGAAGATTTTGCTAAACCAATCTAAAATCAGGAGAAAAGAGCCAGTCAGGACGATATTTGACAGCGGATTTATGCTATAATTGACAGTATAAATGATCTAAAGGAGTTATGATGAATCAAACTGTTCAATATTTACAAGAATTAACGGCTATCCCTTCTCCAACAGGCTTTACAGCTGAGGTGGCGGACTATTTGGTACAAACGCTGGAAGGATTGGGCTATGAGCCGGTCCGGACCAATAAAGGCGGTGTTCATGTCGTGGTTAAGGGAGCAAATGATGCTCAACATCGGGTCGTGACGGCCCATGTGGATACTCTGGGTGCTATCGTGCGTGCGGTCAAGCCAGACGGTCGCCTCAAGCTGGATCGGATTGGTGGTTTTCCTTGGAATATGATTGAAGGAGAAAACTGCCTAGTCCATGTGGCCAGCAGTGGCAAGACTATCAGTGGGACTATCTTAGTTCATCAGACATCTTGCCATGTCTATAAGGATGCTGGAACGGTTGAGCGAACTCAGGATAATATGGAAGTCCGTTTGGATGAAAAGGTGACGAGTGAGAAAGAAACGCGGGATTTAGGAATCGAAGTCGGCGATTTTATTTCCTTTGACCCGCGTACCACAGTTACCGAGTCAGGCTTTATCAAGTCCCGCTTTCTGGATGACAAGGTCAGCGCAGCTATTTTGCTCAATCTTTTGCGCATCTACAAAGAGGAAAAGATTCAGCTGCCAGTGACGACTCATTTTGCTTTCAGTGTTTTTGAGGAAGTCGGTCATGGGGCTAACTCCAGCCTGCCGGAGCAAGCAGTGGAGTATCTGGCTGTTGATATGGGCGCTATGGGTGACGACCAGCAGACAGATGAGTATACGGTTTCCATCTGTGTTAAGGATGCATCGGGACCTTATCACTATGGCTTCCGCCAGCATTTGGTAAATTTAGCCAAGGAGCAGGACATTCCTTACAAACTGGACATCTATCCATTTTACGGATCAGATGCCTCTGCAGCCATGAGTGCAGGAGCAGAAGTCAAGCATGCTCTGCTAGGCGCTGGTATTGAATCCAGTCACTCTTACGAGCGCACGCATATCGATTCAGTAGTAGCGACAGAGCGCATGGTGGATGCTTATCTGAGAAGTGGCTTGGTGGAGTAAAAGTAGAGCATTTAGCTTTGAATAAGAGGCAGAAATATGAGTATCCTGTGGGAAGCAGAATGGCTGTTCTTGTTCAATTGGTTAAATTTTCGTAGATTCCTAAAGATATTTGGAAAGTTATGATGTTCAGGTATTTGAAGAAATTCTTTCTGTGTTTGCTTTTTACAATCATCAGTGCTCTGGTCTTAATCTTTACTTATCATCAAATCTGCCTGACTAAAGAGCAAAAGTTGCTTGATAATCCCTCAGGTCGTCTGGTTCAAGTAGATGGCAAGAAAATGAATGTCTATGTAACTGGTCAAGGAGATAAGACGCTGGTCTTTTTGGCGGGTGGTGGCACCACTTCCCCTATTCTTGACTTTAAGACCCTCTATTCAAGATTGGAACAAGATTATCGCATAGTTGTGGTGGAGCGCTTAGGTTACGGCTTTAGTGATGACAGCCAAGGAGATAGTAGAGACATTGACACGGTACTTGCCCAGACGAGGCAGGCCTTAAAAAAGGCTGAAATCACTGGCCCATATACTTTGGTAGCTCACTCTATGGCTGGGCTAGAAGCGCTTCATTGGGTTGCAAAATATCCAGAAGAAGTCCAAGGCATTATCGGACTGGATATGGCTTTACCGAGTTCTTACACTGATTTGAAGCTCTATCCTTTGGCTTATAAAGGCTTACAAATGGCTGCTAATTTAGGTTTAAGCCGGGTATTTTATGATGCTGACAAGCAGGTTCCCGCTCTTACGTCTGGTGATTTGACAGCAGAAGAAAAGCAGGTATACAAGGCTCTTTTCTATCGACGTCCATTGTCAAATGCTGTTTATGAAGAGGTCACCCAGGTCAAGCAAAATGCTGAGGCAGTTTCTAGAGAAAAGCTTCCTGAACTGCCGATCTTGCTCTTTTCTTCAAATGGGCAAGGGACTGGCTATAGTCAGGGAGAATGGCAGAGCTTCCAGAAGGATTTTGCAGCGCAGCATCCACAGACAGAGCTGATTCTACTGGACTGCCCTCATTATGTGCATAATTACGCCAGTGATGAGTTGGCAGAAAAAATAAAGCAGTTTTTAAAATAGCAAGTTTTATACAAGCTTGAAATACTAGAAAAACGAGAAGGAAAGATTCCCTCTCGTTTTTGGATATATAGATTATTTGACAGACCAAACACTGACTGACTTTTCCTCCACTGGAAA
This sequence comes from Streptococcus sp. 27098_8_113, assembly GCF_041432545.1. Lineage (NCBI taxonomy): Bacteria > Bacillati > Bacillota > Bacilli > Lactobacillales > Streptococcaceae > Streptococcus > Streptococcus sp. 27098_8_113. Next base: position 144,268 of record NZ_JAPVZU010000003.1, read on the forward strand.
TTCTCCCCAGCCTTCTTCGTCAATGGTTACGATTTGAGAGCTGTTGCCCAGATAATCGCTGAATTCTCTACCAGCCCATTCTGAACCGACCAGCATACGTTTGCTGCTGGCTTGGTCATTGCTGATAACAACAGCGATTGGCTGACCACCGTCCTTGCCTTGGCGAATCCATCCGATACAGTTGGCATCGTCAAAGTAGTCAGTCTGCTCACCGTAAGCTAGGTTGAGACGAATATCCAAGAGCTTGTCCAGTACGTCTTGGAAGCTCTCTTGGGCAAATTCCCCACTAATACCATAGTAGTCACCATAAAATACGCAAGGCAGTCCCTCCTCTCGAAGTAGGATAAGAGCATAGGCTGCTGGCTTGAACCATTCTTCGACAGTAGACTCCAGAGCTTGTCCTCGCTGGGTGTCGTGATTGTCCACGAAGGTCACGGCTGATTCAGGATGATTCTTAGCAAGCGTCTGATCAAAAATCGTCCGCAGGTCAAAGTCTGCCCCAGCTATGCTAGCGTCAAAGAAATTATGGTGGAGCTTGACGTCAACCAGATCAAAGCGGTATTCGATATTTTTTAGATAGTCGTTATTAGCCGTCTCATCGCTGTTCCAAAATTCCCCAAAAACATAGAAATCCTCACCGTATTTTGCAGTTATATCGCGGATAAAATTTCTCATAAAGAAGGAGTCAATGTGCTTGACAGCATCTAAACGAAATCCTTGAACACCTGTTGTTTCGATAAACCAGTAAACCCAGTCGTAGAGGTTTTGAATGACCTCTGGATGCTTGAAGTCAATATCGGCATACATGAGATAGTCATAGTTGCCGTTCTCATTGTCCACCAGCTCATCGTCTGCCCAGCCTTTATTGTCTCCTTGGATAAGGAAAATGCCTGACTTGTTGTTTTTGGCATCATAGTCCGTACCGGTAAAGTGGTACCAATGCCATTCAAAGTCATTGTAGGTTTTATTGCGGCCTGGGAAGACAAACTTAGTCCATCCTTTGATTTCGAAAGGTTCTGACAAGACCTTAGTTCGGTCGTTAGGATCCACTTCAACGACAGTAAAACGCTCCTTGTAGTCCGCAGCTGCTTTGTGATTGAGGACTACATCAGCCATGGGTTCAATGCCATTGGCTTTGAGAGTTTGGATAGCTTTTAGGTAGTCTTCCTTAAAACCATATTTGGTGCGGACGGTTCCTTTTTGGTCAAACTCACCTAAGTCGAAGAGATCATAAACTCCATAGCCGACATCATTTGAGCCTGTTGCTTTGAAAGCTGGTGGCATCCAGACCTTGCAGATACCTTTTGATGCTAGGTGCGGAGCATCCTCCGCCAAGCGATTCCAATGTTGACCATCATTTGGTAAGTACCATTCAAAATATTGCATTAATGTTTGATTTTCCATACGAGATACCTCACATTCTTGGGATGGGTCTATTTTACCAAAAGAAGAATGATGATACAAACGTTTATACAAGTTAATTTTATATTTTTTGCTCATAAGATAAAACTAGCATTGAAATTGAAACGCTTACATAGTATAATGGACAAGTAATAAACTTTATAAAAAGAAAGGGGTTCTTTATGAAAAAGAGAGGACTAGTGAGGTTACTCTTATCAGTCTCGTTATTTGCACCTTTGGCCCTAGGCCGGGTTGTTCAAGCCGATGAGGCGAGTCAGGCGAATGTCGAAAGCAAGGAAATTCTTCAAACAGAAGCTATTGCAAAGCCGTCTGAACCGGTATCTTCAGTCCAGCAACCAGCGGTTTTAGAGGTTGAAAGTAAGGAATCGTCGGCTACTGCAAGACCAGAAAAGCAAGAAGAGGAATCGGTCACTGCTGAAAAACCAGTTGTGGACTCTGAAAAGCCTACTTCTTCATTGGAGTCGCCACCTTTAGCTTTGGCTCAAGATGCTAGCTTGGTGCCTTCTGCTGTGCCTGCCACTGCTAAAGGACAAGACCTGTCTGCTTATACGGGAAGTCTTTCAAATCCAGCCTTGGCTGATAAGGAATTGACCCTGCAAGAAGCAGTCGATGAACTACTGAAATGGGCAGCTGTCAATGAATCTCAGCTAGGCACCAGTGCTCAAGATAGAGTGAATCTAGCTAAGAGCATGGGAATGATTGACAAAGAGGCTGATTTGACAGCTCGCGTACAGGGAAGCAATCTGCAGACTATGTATGCAGTTGCCAAGCGCCTGCATGATGCCTATCGTGCTGAAAAGAAAGCACCGCTCTTTTTGAATGGTCGGGCACAGCCAATTTTCCCATACAGCAGTGGAGCTAAGGAAGATAAAGACTATTCATACGAGAAAAGTGACATCGTCCGTTTTCCTGTCTATGTTGAGACGGATCATGATACGGATGGAGACGGAAAGCGGGACCTCGTCAAGGCTATCGTACAACTTCCGAAAGCAGTAGCCCAAGGTGATTTTAAGGCTTCGACAATTTTAGAAGCTCGTCCTTACGTCGCAGGGACTTTGGATGAAAACTATGTGACCTTAGAAAGCCTCAATCTGCCGACAAACGGTTCTTATGATATGAAGAGTTTGCACAATAAGCCCGCTAAGCGCCAACCGGTTTCTAGCATGAGCAGTATTGATGCGGCAAAGAAGGCCAAAGCGTCAGATTGGTACTATTATAGCCCTTATGAAGGGATTTATGATTACGAGAATTTGAACTGGTATGATTACTTCCTAGTGCGCGGCTATGCCTTTGTTTCCAGTGCTGGTCTGGGTACTAAGGGTTCAGAAGGCTTTAATACAACTGGATCTGATTTGGAAGTAGAAGCCTTTAAAAATATTGTCGAATGGGTCAACGGTAAACGAACGGCCTACACGGACAAAACTAGCAATATTGAAATCAAGGCTGACTGGGCTAATGGCAAGGTCGGCATGACTGGCCTATCTTGGGCCGGTACGACAACTTTCGGTGTGGCAACAACGGGTGTAGAAGGCCTGAGAACCATCGTTCCAGCCGCAGGAATTGCTAGCTGGTATGATTATTTCAATAGTCAAGGAACAGCTTACAGCAATCCGCCATACAGTGATCTGTCTTGGCTGTCACTCTATGTTTCTACTCGGATGCTCGACCAAGACGATTGGGCTTCAATCTGGAACAAGTATGCTGACTACATCAATCAGCTAAACAAGGACCAAAAAGCTAACGGTCGCAATTATAGCCAAATTTGGCGGGAACGCGATTATACCCTAAATTCAGGAAAGATAAAGACTAGCGCCCTGCTGGTACATGGCTTAAATGATGACAACGTCAAAACAAAACAGTTCGATCTTATGTATGATGTCTTGAAAAAAGCGGGACAAAATGTAAAACTCTATCTCCACCAAGGAGACCATGTCCATCCGGCAGCTATCTCTCGAGGGTATGGCATCAAGGCCAACAATCAAGATTTCTACGACTTGCTCAATATTTGGTTCTCTCATTATCTTTACGATGTCAAGAACGATGTTAGCAAGCTTCCTGCTGTTTTGGCACAAAATAACTACGATCCAAATAAATGGACGAGCTATGATAACTGGAAAAGTAATAATCGTTTGATTTTGACAGCTAAGTCCAAACGTCTAGAAGAAACCATCTCCAGTGACTATGCGGCTGCTGGGATTGACACTAGCAAGCGAGATGAGGCAGTCAGTCAAGCTTCTTCTAAGGCCAACATGACCTTTATGACAGAAGTCAAAGAAGATACGACTATCAAAGGCCATATTCCAGTCCACTTCAAGGCAGCCTTGACCAAGGGAAGTGGCAAAAACTTGCAGGTCAATGCACTCTTGGTAGATGTATCAGATCAAGAGTTTGATGTTGTTGGAAATGGTGCTGCTGGTGATGATAGCAAGGCTGGTGACTTCTGGATGGGCAGCAATCTCAGCAATCTGGATGTTAAAAACTTTGCAACAACCAAAACTAAATACAAGGTCATTGCTAAGGGCTGGCTAAACTTAGCCAATCCAGAATCAGGCTATACACCGTCTAGTTCAGAAAAGAGTATTAAGCCAAAAGTAGGCCAATTCCATGATTACACCATGTATTTGCAGCCGAATCTTTACACGGTGAAAAAAGGCCACAAGCTGGCTCTAGTCTTCAATACTTATGACCCTAGTGATCTGACGATTAAGCGTCAGTATGCAGTGACTTTCAAGACGGATTCTATTAGTGCGCTAGTACCGACTGTGGAAGCGAGTCGTTCTCAAAAAGCTGATTATGTAGCGAGTGCTCTTGATACGGAATATGCCAACTTACCTGAAATTCTTGGTGAAAAGCTAGTTGCACCAGAAATCAGAGAAGTTCCAGAATATATCTTTGATAGACAGGAACTACAACAAGGAGCTCCGTCAGTTGATTCGAGGGTTAGACGTAAAGAAGAGCAGCAAGGAACGACTGACCATGTGCAGCAATTAGGCAGTCAGAAAATGGTGCCTCAGGTGCAGCAATTGGCTAGTCAACCAGAAGCGTCTCAAGTGGAGCAGGCAGCTGTTCAACAAGCTCAACAAGCCCCAGCTTCCTTGCCAAAAACTGGTAGCCATTCAGAAAAAGGAATGTTCTATCTAGGCTTGGTGCTTCTTGTCAGCACATTCGGCATGTCTGGCCTCGTTAAGAAATATTCTCGTCGTTAGTCATTACAAGAAAAAAGCAGCCAAACATTCCTGACTAGGTAAAGATTGGCTGCTTTTGCCTTATCGTCTTTCAGCTGGCCTTGGCTTACAAGTCAGCAATGTCAGCAATATAGAGGTAGAAAGAATGAAACAGTATATTCAAGATATTTTTGACCAAAGTATGGCGATTGAAAGTTTTACCCATACTAGTTCTGAGCGGAAGATTGAAGCCTTTCTTCAGGAGCGGATAGGGGAGATTCCTTATTTTCAGGAGCATCCAGAACAGTTTGGCTGCTATCAGATTCCGAATGATTTTTATAACCGCAGTGTCAACTGGGCTCTGGTCAAGCGAGATACGGCTGATACCGTGATTCTTTTTCATCATCATGATACAGTAGACATTGAGGACTTTGGCAGTCTCAAAGACTGGGCTTTTGATAATCAGTCCCTCAAAGAAAAATTGCCCTCCATTTCTTCAGATTCAGATCTTTTAGCGGATATTGCGTCGGACAAGTGGCAGTTCGGTCGGGGGTCTTGCGACATGAAAGCGGCTCTGGCCTTGCAGCTGGGAGTGGTGGAAGCATATAGTCAGAGACAGTCTGGTCAGGTTAATTTGCTTTATCTTTCGGTCGGAGATGAGGAATCCTATTCCCAAGGCATGCGGGCAGCAACAGCCCTGCTTGCTGAATTGAAGGAGCGCTTCCAACTTCATTACCTTCTGGCTGTGGATTCTGAGCCTTTTGAGAGTCAGTCAGCGGAGGAAAAGGTGCTTCATATAGGAACAGTCGGCAAGTTGATGCCAGTTGTCGTGACTCAGGGGATCCTATCGCATATGAAAGAGCCGCTCAAGGGGATCAATGCCCTGTCCTTGCTGGCCAAGGTTGCTGAAAAAATTGACCTTAATCCGGCTCTATCTGACATGGCCTACGGAGAACGCTCGCCCCTGCCATCTTGGTCCTATCTGCGTGATTTGAAGGAAAATTACGATGTGTCTACCGTGCTGCGTGCTGCAGGTTATTTCAGCGTCCTTTATCTAGAAAAGAGTCCAACAGAGCTGCTGGCGATCATAAAGAATCTCAGTCAGGAAGCAGTGGATGGCTTTTATCAAAACTATTGCCAGCTTCAGAAAGTCTATCAAGAAAGCAAGCTTGTAGCGAAACCGCGCGTGCTGACCTATCAGGAATTACTGCAAGAATGCCAAAAAAAAATCGGTTTTGAAGAAACTTTGCAGCAGATTTATGAAGAGGCGCAGCAAGCCTTGAGAGACGGTGCATCCTATCAGGAGATAAGCATTCAAAATATCCAGAAGGTTCTAGATTTCTACGATCGTAAGGAAGCTTTGGTGATCCTAGCGATTGCGCCACCTTACTATCCATCCATGAATTGTCGCCGTCTATCAGACAGTCCGATTAGGATTGACAAGGTCATTCAACTCTATCAAGATTATCTGAACAAGGAAGCTGGCTGTCAACTCCAAGTGGACGAATTTTTCATGGGAATCTGTGACCTTAGCTACTGTGCCCTAGAGAAGCCTGCCGCTGAATACCAAGACTTAATTGCCAGTATGCCTGTGCCTGAGAATCTCTATCATCTGGATTTCCCAGAAATTGTGGCTAATCATATCCCCGGTATCAATCTCGGTCCATGGGGCAAGGACTTGCATCAGCTTACTGAGCGTGTCTATGAGCAGGATATGCTGGAAACCATTCCTAATTTCTTGCTCTATCTGCTGGAGAATGCTCAATCTTTCAAAGTTTAAAGGATGGTTCTGCCTTGTTTTAAAGCAAAATCCGAACTTTTTTGCTAGTTTCTAGACAAATGATTTTTAGGATAGTATAATAACTTTAAAACATAGCAAAGGAGATTCCCATGATTGAATTTAGAGATGTTACAAAAGACTATGATGGCAAGCTGGCGCTTAACCATCTGAATCTGACCTTGGAAAGCGGTGAGATTGTTGGTCTGATCGGTCACAATGGAGCGGGTAAGTCAACGACCATTAAATCCCTGGTCAGCGTCATTAATCCGACACAGGGACAAATTTTTGTGGACGGCAAGGAGCTATCCAGTAATCGTCTAGAAATCAAGAAAAAAATCGGCTATGTAGCTGATTCTCCTGACCTTTTCTTGCGTCTGACAGCCAATGAATTTTGGGAGCTAGTAGCGACTTCCTACGATATGACCACGGCAGAAGTAGAGGCTCGTTTGGGTGAGTTGCTGGCTATCTTTGACTTTGCTAGCCATCGTTATGAAGTAATTGAGTCGTTTTCACACGGTATGCGGCAGAAGGTCTTTGTCATTGGTGCCCTTTTGTCCGATCCAGATATCTGGGTCTTGGATGAGCCTTTGACAGGCTTGGATCCTCAGGCAGCTTTTGATCTCAAGCAGATGATGCGCGAGCATGCTAACAAGGGAAATACAGTTCTGTTTTCAACCCACGTGTTAGAAGTGGCTGAGCAGCTATGCGACAAGATTGCCATTCTCAAAAAAGGAGAGCTGATATTCTACGGAACGGTTGAAGACCTAAAAGCCCAGCATCCAGACCAATCCCTCGAAACCATCTATCTAGGTCTGGCTGGCCGCAGAGAAGAGGTGAGTTCAGATGCGCCTTAAAGCGATTAAAAAATTAGTTGATATCAATATTCTCTATGCTATCCAAGCTTCGCAGTTGCAGCAATACCGCAAGAAGCAGGAAAAAAATCCAGAGGTAAAAGTCAATGTCTCCCTGCAGGCTATTCGAATGTACTTGATTTTGGGGTTGGTCTACCTGTTCTTCTTTGGTATCATGAGTGCCTTCAATCACATAGTGGGCAATCCGGGACATTTTGCCAATATGGTCTCCATATTTGCTGTATTCTCCATGTCGCAGGGCTTCCTGGTTTTCTATAATGTCTTTTATGAAAGTAAGGACTTGCAATCCTATCGGCCCTATGCCTTTAGTGAATCAGAAATCATTGTCGGAAAGAGCATCTCTGTTGTCCTGACTCTCTTGATTGCGATTCTGCCCATGTATAGCTATTTCATCGTGCTAGCTCTTCAAGGCGGAAATCCCTTAGTCGGCTTGCCTATGGCCTTGATTTCGATTGTCATTTTAAGCTCTGTTATAACCTTTATCATTTTGATTTTGGTGCATTTTATCACCAAGACAGCTTTCTTTAGAAAGTATAAGACCATTCTATCCAATGTGATTCTGGGGCTAGTCTCCCTTGGTTCGGTAGGACTCTATATCTTTATCAATCAAATGAACAGTCGTAGTATCGCCAGCAATACAATATCCACACCTTATTTCCCGCCAGTTGTAGCCTTTTACGACTTTATCATCAATCCTTTTAGCTTGTCTGCAATTTTAGGAATTCTAGCTTGGCTTGCCGTGGCGGCTCTGCTCTTCTTGGTGGTTAAGTTCAAGGTCATACCAGAATTTTATGAAGCAGCCTTGATGACGGGTGCAGCAAGTGGCAAACGTGAGCGGGTGCACGATATCAATATGGACGAGGCCAAGAATTTCAAGAAGTTCGTCTGGCGCTATCACATTCGGCTGCTGAGTGAAGGTTCGGTCATCTTGCAGGCTCTCTTTATGTCGGCACTGATTCCTTACATTATCATTTTTAGTATGGCCATGGGGGCAGTCAAAGCAGATCTAGATGTTAGCCCGTTCTTGATTCCGCGATTTTTACTTCCGCTTAGCTTCCTATCTATGTTTATCGCTACCCTCAATTCGGGTGGGAATAATCTGACCTCTATAGGTTTATCCTTGGAGCGGGAAAATTTTGATTATCTGAAGGTCTTACCTTTTGAGCTAAGAAAATACGTTCGTCTCAAATTTTGGTATCTCTTTGCTATTCAGTCCATTCTACCAGTGATTCTTCTTTTGGTGACTAGTTTTATCTTCCATGTTCATTTGGTGACGTTTCTCGTTATGCTGCTGGTTTGGTTTATGGCCAGTCTGGCTTGGAGCGCTTGGGGCTATCATCGGGATTATAAGCATTTGGTGACCAATTGGTCTAATGTCAACGAGCTGATGACTCGAGATAACAGTATGGGTAAGACCCTATTGGCACTAGCCTTTACTATTGGAGTAATGATCGTGATTGGTGTTCTCTATGTGATTTCATACTCCCTATCTCTCACGGTTCTCTATCTCCTTTCTGTTCTGCTGATTTTGATTTGTGGACTTGTTTCTTATCTGATCTATCGCTACTATATGAAAAAACTTGATAGTGAGATTGCTAGTTTTAATTGCTAATTGACCATAATAAAAAGCTTAGCAGCGAGGTTACTTGATACCTTGTTTCTAAGCTTTTTAGTTGCGATTTATTTTATAGTTTTCCGATATAAACTGTATGTCAGCTGATTTTTATCCTTTTAAGAACGCCAGTTAATCAAGACATACATCAAGCTGGAGCCAAACATATCCGCCAAGGCGTGCATGAGAAAGAAAGGCAGGAGGTTCTTGACCTTGTACTTGTAAAGAAAATAGTAGAAGAGACCATAGACCACTCCGATAACCAAGGCCCAGAGCATTCCTTGGTAAGTATGGAAAGAAATCCGAATGATAGTAGAGTAGGCCAGTGCCCACCACTTATACTTACCCTTGACTGAGGTCATGAGGCCAAGGAAGAAGAATTCTTCATAGAAGCCATTGAGCAGTCCATAGAGGATGGTCATAGGTGTCAGTTCAGCAAATTTCCGGAAGATTTCCAGTAAATCTATATAGGACCAGAGGGTTGAATCAAAGTAATTATACTCGCCACTCAGTGTCGTCACAATGTCGCCAAAGAACCCTACTGCGGCAAAAATAAGAGGTGTCCAGAGCAGAACCGACCAAGTCAGGCGGATGGGAAGCTGCTTAAAATCAAAGCGTCGAAGCAATAGATAAAGAATAGTCAAGACCAGCATCAGTAGCTGAAGATTGAAATTGCTTGAGAATGCTGCGCCTTCGCTAGCTGTATTGCTGACAGTTTCAGTTGCCGCTGTCGTCGCTGTTGTTGCTGTTGTTGCAAAGCTAGCTAGATAAAGCTCGGTTGATGTGTAGATGAACTGACCAAACATGAGCAGAGTAATCACAAGAATATCGAACCATTTCAGCTCTTTCAGGGGCTGCGATGGGCGGATTTTTGATAAAATAGTCATTCATTTCCCTTCCATAATTGGCAGATTTAATTGCCAGAGATCATCTTTTCTATCTTTATCTTAGCAGAGAAAGCTTAAATTTATATTATTTTCAAAGTCGCTGATTTTGAGAGGAGATTTTTGCAGACCAGTTGTAGGTTTGGCTGAAGAGCTGCATTATGCTATAGAAAAAAACTGCTTTGGCAAGCAGTTTTACATGAAATAAACAATAGCTAAGTACTGGAGGGCAGAGGCAGCTAGGATGAAGAGGTGCCAAATCATGTGGAAGTAGGGCTTCTTTTTGGCATAAAAAGCAGCACCGACTGTGTAGCAAAGACCGCCTGCTAGCATGAGTCCCCAAAACACTGGTCCAGTTTGTCCGATAATTTGCGGGATGATAAAGATAACCAGCCAACCCATAATTAGATAGAGAGCCAGGCTAAATTTCTCATTGACCTTTTTGGCAAAGATTTTGTAGAGAATACCAAAGATGGTCGTGCCCCACTGAATCACGATAATCAGATAACCCCGCCAGTTATTCATGAGTGAAAGGACGACTGGCGTATAGCTGCCCGCGATAGCGATATAAATCATGGAGTGGTCAATAATCCTTAGAATGTATTTGTGGGTAGAGCCATAGGACATGGAGTGGTAAATGGTAGAAGAGAGAAACATGAGGAAAAGGCTTATGACAAAGATAGAAGTGCCAACAGCAGAAACGAGGCCATGCTCTTCATAGCTGTAAACAGCAGAAATCGGAAGGAGAATCAGCATCAAAACAGCTCCGACGGCATGGGTAACAGCATTGGCAATTTCCTCTCCAAAAGAGAGTTGTTTACTGAGTTTAAGCGCGTAGTTCATCGTTATCGGACTCCTTTTCGGGTACTTGGATAAAAGCAAGGGTTTGCTGGTAGAGTTTTAAGGTCTGACAGGCACTGGCAATGATGGGAGTCACTTCAAGCTTCCGTCCGTTCATATAATCCACAAAATCATTGTAGAGCTCTTCAGACTGGGTCTCAGCGTTGAGCATATCTAAAGTAGCAGCAATATCTTGAATAGAAAAAACAGTTTTCAAGCTTGTAATAGCAATCAAACGAGCAACTTGCTGGCGATTGTATTTTTTCTTTAGAGGTTTTTCAAGGTAGGCATGCTTGACATAATTATTGATCATGGATGCCGTCAAGCCTTTGTCGGATGCAGTAAAAGCTGGCTTGCAGACCTTGTTGACGTAGAGCAGGACTTGGTCCAGATACAGGTCAAGAACAGGTAATTCATCCCATCTCGGGAACAGATTTTTCGTTTCCAAATTTCAAACTTTCTAATATCTAGTTTTGATAACTAGATATTATCATTTTTGAAAATTAAAGTCAAGAATAAATCCAATTAGTCCAAAATTTGCTATAATCATGAGTAAGGAAAACAGGAAAATGGACTCTGAATCCAAGATGAGAAAGGGAAAATATGAAGATTTTAATTCCGACCGCCAAAGAAATGAATGAAAATCAGAGCTCGCTGGGGCGCTCCCAGTTGACGCCTAAAAGCAAAATCATAATAGAAGAGTTGTTGCAATTCTCAGCCAAAGAGCTGGAAAAATTATACAAAATCAGTCCGCAAATGGCTGAAATAGAATACCAGCGAATTCAAAATCTGAGCAAGAATGAAGCAGAGACTTATCCGGCCTTGCACTTATTTGATGGGCTCATGTATCGCAATATCAAGCGAAAAGATTGGACATCAGAGGAGAAATCCTACATTCAAGAGCATTTGCTGTTAACGTCTAGTCTATATGGAGTCATTCCTGCCTTGAGCCCGATTGCCCCTCACCGCCTGGACTTTTTGGTGGGACTAAAGCCCAATGGTCAAACGCTGAAAAAATTTTGGCGGGAAGAGTATACAAAAACAGTAGCGGATGAAGATATGCTGCTTTCGCTCTTGTCTAGTGAGTTTGAGGATGTTTTTGACAAAGCGGTCAGAGAGAAGATGCTTCGTTTTAAATTCTTAGAGGAAAAGGCTGGCAAACTCAAAAGTCATTCTACTATTTCTAAAAAGGCGCGTGGGCAGTTTTTGACTGCTTTGATGGAAGCCCAGGTCGATCATCTTGAGCAAATAAAACAGCTCTCTTTTGCAGGTTTTACCTATCGAGCAAATCTTTCAGATGATAAAGAATTGGTTTTTGTAAAAGAAGAATAAGAAAAGGAGGCTGGGACAAAAGTCCGACCTCAAATATAGAAAGCGAACAAAACTAGTTTTCTGGTAATCAGAATTCTACTTTGTTCGCTTTTCGCATTTAATTATAGATTTGAAGGGCTTAATAATTAAGAATTTTAAAAATTGAAATATTTTTGTCCCAAACTCTTTTTTGTAGTAAAGAGACTATTGTCCCAGACTCTTTTACTCTATTATTTAGATTTACCAAAAGAAGAATTAACTTAACAGGTATTCTGCTGCAACTTTTAATACATTCATTAACTACATTAGAAATAAGAGAAAGGCAATTCGAAACAGAGACAGGGCGAGCAAATGAAGGGGATAAAACCAGTAAAATACTTTTCCAATATTGGGCCCTTTTTGACCGTTGTAGAAAGAGGTCACGAGGAGAAACAGAAGACAGGTGGCAGCCAGATCAGCCAGACCATCATAGGAGAAATTGAAGGCCAAAATTAGGATTTGCACACTGTTCAATGCCAAGACACCGCCAATTTTTCGGAAGATTGGGTCTTTAATCTTTGCAAAGGAATAGATACCAAAAACTCCTCCCGTCAGTCCGCCGTCAGCGATAATGGACAGAGTAAAACAGAGTAGAATAATTAGAACTTTTCTCCAGGTTGCTGTTTGCTGATCACTGTAATAAAGAGCACAGAGCCCCAAAAATAGAGTAACAACCGTATTTTGCATGATAAAGCCAAGACCAGTAACCCAGCCCATCAGAGAGAAAGGGATGATACTGATAAGAGCCAGCAGCCCCAATCGTCTCATATACTTGCTCACATCATGACTGTGCCGATAGCCTTCCGCAATACAAAAGGCAAAGACTGGAAAAGCCAGGCGGCCTATTATGTGCATACTATTGGCCAGCCAGTTAGGAGAGAGAATATTCATATTGGTAGCCAGTGGAAAAGATACCCAGGCGATATGGTCAATCAGCATTGCAAGCATAGCAAGCAGTTTCAAACTGCTATTGTCAATCATTTTTTTCATAGGATACTCCTTTTTCCTTTCCTATGATACAAGAAAGAGTTCCTTCTTTCCATTTCTTTAGCTTACATTTCTCTCATTTTTCTTACAATTTTGTAAGTTGGAATTTCACCTTTTTACCTCATCAATGAATACTTCTGATTTTTCTTGACAAATAATACTGAACGAGGCTGGGACAAAAAGATTTTGATTTTAGGGATTCTTTATTATAAATTTTTAAAATTGATAGATTAGACAAAAAAGTGAACAAGACAGAATTCTGAGTGTCAGATAACTCCGTTTTGTTCGCTTTTTATATTTAAGGTTAGACTTTTGTCCCAGATTCTTTTACATAGTCTGATAATTGCTTTTGATTCTGCAATTCGATAAATTTTTCAGGATAGGTCTGACGAACTTTTTGATAGAGATTTTTAGTCTCTCTTGTCCGACCATCCCAAAGGATCCAGCGGATGAATTCCCAATCCAGTCTTTCAGTACAGCCAGAAGCCATACTATCTCGCACTTGATTTCGGTATTTGAGGTAGCGTTTGAAGGCGCGATAGAGGCAGTTCCAGCGAGAAAAGTTCATAAAGATAATCTGATCAGCCTGAGCCATCCTTTCCTCAAAGCAGGCAAAGGAGTAATTACCATCAATGACCCAGGATTGTTCTTGATGGAGGAAATCCGCTAAATCAGCCTTGACTTGGTCTTGACTACGAGTCTGCCAGTTTTCTTCAAACTGAATCGTGTCCAGATGAAGCACAGGAATATGGTGAAAGTGGCCTAACTGCTGGGCTAAGGTTGACTTGCCAGAGCCTGAGTAGCCGATGATAGCAATCTTCATATACATTCTCCTAATTACAGTGAGCAACAAAAAAAGCTCCGTGGAGCTCCTTTGTATGCGCGATGCATTATTTAGCAAGTTTAGCTGAAAGACGTGCTTTATCGCGGCTTGCTTTGTTTTTGTGGATCAAACCTTTTGTTTCTGCTTTATCGATAGCTGAGCTAGCAGCACGGAAAAGTTCTTCAGACGGGTTTGCTTCAAATGCTTTGATTGCAGTACGCATAGCTGATTTTTGAGCTGAGTTTTTTTCGTTTTGTTTAACGTTCAATTCAGCGCGTTTGATAGCTGACTTAATGTTTGCCAAGTTATTCACCTCCATTGAAAATACTAACTATCTAATTATATATGAAAAGTTGTGATTTGACAAGTCTAAATTATTTTTTTAGATAGATTTCGTCAATTTCATGATTTTTAGCCTTGTGCAAAATCACTTCGGCCCTATTACGAGTTGGCTCAATATAGTCTAATAAGTTCACCAGATTGATTGTTTCCCAGATATTATGGGCCAGCGCCATGACTTCTTCTTCAGGCTGGGTCGTAAAGCGATGGTAGTAGTTATTCGTGTCGTGCTTGGCTAGTGCCAGTAATTTTTTAAAACGATCTAGATACCAAGACTCAATATTTTCGATTTCGGCATCTACGTAGATAGAGAAGTCGAAAAAGTCAGTCATATAAAGGCGTTCATTTTGCGGATTTTGGAAAACATTGATACCTTCCACGATGACAAAGTCAGCTGCCTTAATCTCCTGCTTATCATTTGGGACAATATCATAAATTTCGTGCGAGTAGACGGGAATTTCATAGTTTTGACCATTTTTAATGCGGTCTAAAAAGTCCAGCAAGAGTTCCATATTATAGCTTTCAGGGAAGCCTTTGCGATTTAAAATCCCTGTTTCAATCAGAGTTTGATTAGGATAGAGAAAGCCATCTGTCGTCACTAATTCAACGGTGGCATTTGTAAAAGTCCGTGATAGGAGAATTTGCAATAGGCGGCTAATCGTTGATTTTCCAACGGCAACACTGCCAGATACTCCGATGATAAAGGGTTGCCTTTTGCTTTCCTTTTGTAGAAAAATACCTTTTGAAAAGGCAAGATCTTCTTTGGAACGTTTATAAATCTGAATGAGATTTGTCAGAGGAAGATAAACATCTGTTACATCCTGTAGACTGATTTTGTCATTGAAACTCTTAATAGAATTGAGCTCGGACTCAGTGAGCGGTGGATTTTTCTTTCGATGCAGATTTTGCCAAGTTTGGCGGTTGATTTTTTCAAAGTGAAGAAATTCGTTAGTCATAAGTTACTCCTATATGATGGATTTTAGTATAACATACTTTTGGAGAAATGAAAACGATTTACAAATCTAGAAAATTTATGATAAAATGGTTTTATGACTAAAATGTATTTTGCAGAAAATCCGGATGCCAAACATGACATTCATGAATTAAAAGTGGAATTATTAGGACAACAGATGACCTTTTTAACGGATGCTGGTGTCTTTAGTAAAAAAATGATCGACTATGGCAGTCGAGTTTTGTTGTCTGCCTTGGAATTTAGCAAAAAAGAAACGCTGCTGGATGTGGGTTGCGGCTATGGAACGTTGGGCTTGACTCTGGCTAAAGCGCAAGAGCTGGAAGTCACTCTCGTGGATATCAATCAGCGAGCGCTAGACTTGGCTAGAAAGAATGCGGATGCGAACCAAGTGTCTGCAGATATTTTCCAGTCCAATGTTTACGAAAAGGTGACCGGACAATTTCATCATATTATAAGCAATCCACCGATTCGGGCCGGTAAGCAGGTGGTGCATGAAGTTATTTCAGGTAGCTATGATCACTTGCTAGCGGATGGAGATTTGACGATTGTCATCCAAAAGAAACAAGGAGCTCCTAGTGCTAAAGCCAAGATGGAAGAAGTGTTTGGCAACTGCGAGACTCTCAAGAAGGACAAAGGCTATTATATCCTAAGGAGTGTGAAATAAAGATGCGGGCAGTTGATATTATTCAAAAGAAACGAGATGGACTAGAGTTGTCCAGTCAAGAGATTGAATGGCTGATTGAGGGGTATGTAGCTGGAACAGTGCCAGATTACCAGATGTCAGCCTTTGCTATGGCTGTTTACTTTAAAGGGATGACCACTCGGGAAATTTCTGATTTGACCATGGCTATGGTGGGGACAGGCCAGCAGTTTGATCTGTCAGCTATTTCAGGGATTAAGGTCGACAAGCATTCGACTGGTGGAGTGGGAGATAAGGTTACCTTAATCTTGGCTCCTCTCGTTGCTAGCTTTGGCGTGCCCGTTGCCAAGATGAGCGGACGAGGCTTGGGGCATACGGGTGGTACCATAGACAAGCTCGAGTCTGTCAAGGGCTACCAGGTAGAGCGCAGTCAGGAAGATTTCATCAAGCAGGTTCAGGAGATTGGTGTATCCGTTATCGGTCAGTCAGACCAGCTAGTTAAGGCAGACAAGCTTCTCTATGCCCTGCGTGATGTGACCGCTACAGTTGATACCATTCCTTTGATTGCCAGTTCGGTTATGAGCAAGAAAATCGCCGCTGGTGCAGACAGCATCTTACTGGATGTAACCGTCGGTGAAGGTGCCTTTATGAAAAATCTAGAGGATGCCCTTGTCCTAGCCCGTACCATGGTAGACTTGGGTAAGGCTGTCGGACGTAGAACAGTTGCAGTCATTACGGATATGAGTCAGCCTTTAGGTACTAGCATTGGTAATCGTTTGGAAATCCTGGAAGCACTGGAAATCCTTCAAGGAAAAGGACGCGAAGATATTACGGAGTTTATCTGCGAGCTCGCTCAAATCATGCTTGATTTGGCGAATGTTGAGAAGTCAGTTTCTGAAATTAGAGAGCATTTAACAAATGGAGCGGCTTTAAAAAAATTTGAAGAGATGATTGCGGCTCAAGGTGGAGATCTAGAGGACTTGTATCGACCATCCCAAGCGGCTTATGTGGCTGAAGTGAGAGCAGAGAAATCTGGCTTTATCACAGAGCTTCCAGCTATGGAATTTGGTTTGTTTGCGATGAGGTTGGGAGCAGGCCGAGCAGTCAAATCTGATAAACTAGATTATGAAACTGGAATTGTGTTCGAAAAGAAGGTTGGAGAAACAGCCGAAATTGGGGAAATTGTCGCAAAAATTTACGCAAATGAAAAAATTTCTCAAGAACTAGTTACAGAATTCCAAAAAAATGTTAGAATAGGTAGTGAAAGCGTTGCAGTAAGCGAGATTGTCGAAGTGATCGCTTAATTTTAGGAGAATCCAACATGAAATTAAACAAATACATTGACCATACGCTTTTGAAACCTGATGCAAGTCAGGAGCAGATTGAAACCTTAATTGAGGAAGCAAAGAAATACGACTTTGCGAGCGTCTGTGTCAATCCGACTTGGGTGAGTTTTGCTGCGCAAGCACTAAAAGCTACGGATGTTAAGGTCTGTACAGTCATTGGTTTTCCACTGGGAGCAAATACTCCGGAGCTCAAGGCTTTTGAAACGAGTGATGCCATCCAAAACGGAGCGAATGAAATCGACATGGTTATGAATATCGGTGCTCTAAAGTCTCGAAACTTTGACTTAGTTGAAAGAGACATTCGAGCTGTTGTGGAAGCTGCTAAAGGAACCTTGGTCAAGGTCATTATTGAGACCTGCCTCTTGACAGATGATGAGAAAGTGAAAGCTTGTCAAATTGCTCAGAAAGCTGGTGCGGATTTTGTCAAGACATCCACTGGTTTCTCAACTGGTGGTGCAACCGTTGCGGATGTAGCTTTGATGCGTAAGACAGTTGGGCCAGATATGGGAGTCAAGGCTTCTGGCGGTGCCCGTTCTTACGAAGATGCACTTGCCTTTATCAAAGCTGGTGCGACTCGCATTGGAGCTTCCTCTGGTGTAGCGATTATGGAGGGAGACGTGGCTAATGGCGACTACTGATTTGATTGATTTAGTTGTAGAAACCACGAAGAATGCCTATGTTCCATACTCTCATTTCCCTGTCGGAGCTGTTTTAGTAGCTAAAAATGGACAAGTTTTCACAGGTGTCAATGTCGAAAATGCTAGTTTCGGCTTGACCAATTGTGCAGAGCGAACAGCCATTTTTAAAGCTGTTTCTGAAGGCTTTTTAGACTTTGAGGAATTAATTGTTTACGGAGAAACGGAAAAACCGATCTCTCCGTGTGGTGCCTGCCGCCAAGTAATGGCAGAGTTTTTTAATCAGGATTTACCAGTGACCTTGGTCGCTAAAGATAAATCGACGGTCGTGATGACGGTCAAGGAGTTACTTCCATACTCTTTTACAGACTTAACTTGAGTCTGTTGCTGGTCAACTGACCAAAATTAAACTTGCAACTAAGTTGCACATCTTATATAGGAGGTTCAGAAATGAACAAGAAACAATGGCTAGGTCTTGGTCTAGTGTCTGTCGCAGCAATCGGACTTGCTGCATGTGGGAATCGTGCGTCTAAATCAGATAGCTCTAACGCTAAAACTGATTTAAAAGCTGCTATCGTAACCGATACAGGTGGTGTTGATGATAAATCATTTAACCAATCTGCATGGGAAGGTTTGCAAGCTTGGGGTAAAGAAAATGGCCTTTCAAAAGATAACGGCTATACTTACTTCCAGTCAACTGACGAGTCACAATACGCGAACAACCTAAACCAAGCTGCTACGGATGGTTACAACTTAGTATTTGGTATCGGTTTTGCCCTTCGTGATGCCGTTGAATCTGCTGCAAAAGATAATTCAAGTATTAACTACGTTATTATTGACGATGTAATTGATGGTCAAAAGAATGTTGCTTCAGCAGTCTTTGCAGATAATGAAGCAGCTTACCTTGCTGGTGTTGCAGCTGCAAAAACTACTAAGACAAAACAAGTTGGTTTCATTGGTGGTATAGAAGGAACAGTTATCACACGTTTTGAAAAAGGTTTCGAAGCTGGTGTGAAATCAGTTGATCCATCTATCAAGATTAAAGTGGACTATGCTGGCTCATTCGGCGATGCAGCTAAAGGTAAAACAATTGCTGCTGCTCACTATGCTGGTGGTGCGGATGTTGTTTACCAAGTAGCTGGTGGTACTGGTGCTGGAGTATTTAACGAAGCTAAGTCAATCAACGAAACAAGAAATGAAAATGAAAAAGTTTGGGTACTTGGTGTTGACCGTGACCAAACTGAAGAAGGTAAATACAAATCTAAAGATGGTAAAGAATCTAACTTTGTTTTGGCATCAAGCTTGAAACAAGTTGGTAAGACTGTCCAAGACATCGCTAACCAAACAGCTAAAGGTAAATTCCCAGGTGGTAAAACTACAACCTTTGGTTTGAAAGACGGTGGTGTTGATTTGACAACAACCAACCTTTCTGAAGATGCTAAAAAAGCTGTTGAAGAAGCAAAAGCAAAAATCCTTGACGGTAGTATCACAGTTCCTGATAAATAATTGAATGTTGAGCGATCCGACCTACTAGGGTCGCTCATTTTTAAATTCTGACGCCTTTGCATCGGTTAAGCCTACTAGAATAGGAGTCCGAGGAGGTTATATCGACATAAAATGAAATTCTGGAAAGGAAAGAGCCATGACACATGAAAATGTCATTGAAATGCGAGAAATTACCAAGATTTTTGGTGAATTTGTGGCCAATGATAAAATCAATTTGGAACTCCGAAAAGGTGAGATTCACGCTCTTTTAGGAGAAAATGGTGCCGGGAAGTCAACCTTGATGAATATGTTGGCCGGCCTACTTGAGCCGACTAGTGGTGAGATTGTAGTAAACGGAAAGCCAGTTAAGCTGGACTCTCCATCAAAGGCGGCTTCACTTGGTATCGGGATGGTGCATCAGCACTTTATGCTTGTGGAAGCCTTCACTGTTGCTGAAAATATTATTCTTGGAAGTGAGATTACAAAAAATGGTATCTTAGACTTGAAACGCGCTACGCAAGAAATTAAGCGTTTGTCTAAGAAATATGGTTTGTCGGTCGATCCATCTGCCAAGATTGAGGATATTTCTGTTGGAGCCCAACAACGTGTTGAAATTCTGAAGACCCTTTACCGTGGTGCAGATATCCTCATCTTTGACGAACCAACAGCTGTTTTGACACCATCTGAGATTGATGAATTGATGAAAATCATGAAAAATCTGGTCAAGGAAGGTAAGTCTATCATTCTTATTACTCATAAGTTGGATGAAATTCGTGCAGTTTCTGACCGAGTGACTGTTATTCGTCGAGGAAAATCGATTGAAACCGTTGAAATTGCTGGTGCAACCAACCAAGATTTGGCAGAAATGATGGTGGGACGTGCCGTTTCCTTTAAGACGGAGAAGAAACCTTCTAATCCTCAAGAAACGGTTCTTTCCATCAAGAATCTTGTCGTTGAAGAAAATCGCGGCGTTCCAGCTGTTAAGGGACTTTCACTGGATGTTCGTGCTGGTGAGATTGTTGGGATTGCAGGGATTGACGGAAATGGTCAGACAGAGTTGATTCAAGCTATCACAGGACTTAGAAAAGCGAGCTCGGGTGAAATTTTGATCAAGAACCAGTCCGTGATTGGTAAGAAACCACGTCAGATTACAGAGATGAAGGTCAGCCACGTACCTGAAGACCGCCATCGCGATGGTTTGGTGCTGCAGATGTCCATTTCTGAAAATATTGCTTTGCAGACTTACTACAAGGAGCCGCTCAGCAAAAACGGCATCTTGAATTACAATAATATTTACTCTTACGCATGCAATCTGATGAAAGAGTTTGACGTGCGGGCAGCTAGCGAGTATGTACCTGCTTCAGCCCTCTCAGGAGGAAATCAACAGAAGGCTATCATTGCTCGGGAAGTGGATCGTGATCCAGACTTGCTGATTGTCAGTCAGCCTACTCGTGGACTTGATGTCGGAGCGATTGAATATATCCATAAACGCTTGATTGAGGAGCGTACTCAAGGTAAGGCAGTTCTTGTTGTCAGCTTTGAGCTAGATGAAATACTCAACCTTTCTGACAGAATCGCCGTTATCCATGATGGCAAGATTCAAGGAATTGTGACTCCAGAGAAGACTAATAAGCAAGAACTTGGTATTCTCATGGCTGGTGGTAAGATTTAGAAGGGAGATTCAAATGTCTAAAAAAACACAGCAGATCGCAGTTCCCTTAATCTCAGTTCTTTTAGGGATTTTATTAGGAGCGATTGTCATGGCTATCTTTGGCTATGACGCCATCTGGGGATATGAGTCCCTCTTTAAAACGGCATTCGGTTCTTTGAGAAGTTTGGGTGAAATTTCTCGGGCGATGGGACCTCTAGTTCTCATTGGTCTGGGTTTTGCCGTTGCTAGTCGGGCTGGATTTTTCAATGTCGGACTTCCGGGCCAAGCCTTGGCTGGTTGGATTCTAGCTGGTTGGTTTGCCCTTTCCTTCCCTGACCTACCTCGCCCACTGATGTTGCTAGCAACTGTAGTCATTGCTGCAGTGGCTGGTGGGATCATTGGTGCTATACCAGGGGTTCTGCGTGCCTATTTAGGAACGAGTGAGGTCATCGTTACGATTATGATGAACTATATCGTCCTCTTCGTTGGAAATGCTTTCATCCGCAGCTTTCCAAAATCTGTGATGCAGAGTGTTGACTCTAGTAAGCGTGTTGGTGCCAATGCGATTTATCAAACAGAATGGCTGAGAAGTTTGACAGCTAACTCTCGGATGAATATTGGTATTTTCTTTGCCTTGATTGCAGTTGTGCTGATCTGGTATATGTTGAAGAAAACAACGCTTGGTTTTGAAATCCGCGCTGTAGGGCTGAATCCGAATGCATCTGAATACGCAGGGATGTCTTCTAAACGGACCATTATTTTGTCTATGATTATTTCTGGAGCCCTTGCAGGACTTGGAGGAGTAGTAGAAGGACTAGGTACTTATCAGAATGTCTTTGTACAAGGAAGTTCATTGAGCGTTGGTTTCAATGGTATGGCAGTTAGTCTTTTAGCAGCAAACTCTCCAGTTGGTATCCTTTTTGCGGCTTTCCTCTTTGCAGTTCTAAGTGTTGGTGCTCCAGGTATGAACGTGGCTCAGATTCCGACAGAATTAGTCAATATCGTGACAGCTTCGATTATCTTCTTTGTCAGCGCCCATTACTTGATTGAGCGTCTGACTGGTAAGACAGTCTTTGAATTATTTAAAAACCGTAAGCAAGAAGCCAGTAAAGTGAAAGGGGGAAACTAGGATGAGTATTGTAACGATATTAGGTTTATTAGTATCATCTATGCTGATTTATGCGGCTCCCCTGATTTTTACAAGTATCGGTGGAGCTTATTCGGAGCATGCCGGAGTCGTCAATGTCGGCTTGGAAGGGATCATGGTAATGGGAGCATTTACAGGCGTTCTCTTTAACCTGACTTTCGAAAGTAGTTTTGGCAGCTTGACTCCGTGGCTTTCCTTGATTGCTGCTGGTTTGGTCGGAGTGCTCTTCTCCCTTATCCATGCTGTAGCAACCATTAACTTCCGCGCAGACCACGTTGTCAGTGGTACGGTTCTAAACTTGCTAGCACCAGCCTTGGCAGTCTTTCTTGTAAAAGCTATCTACAACAAGGGGCAAACAGACAACATTCAGCGTTCATTTGGTAAATTTAATTTTCCTATTTTGTCTGATATCCCAGTTATAGGAGATATATTCTTCAAACATACAAGTCTGATGGGATATTTGGCCATCGCCTTCTCTTTCCTTGCTTGGTTTATCATGTTTAAGACAAAATTTGGATTGCGCCTTCGCTCAGTTGGAGAACATCCGCAGGCAGCAGATACACTGGGAATCAATGTTTACCTCATGCGCTATTGCGGTGTTATGATTTCTGGTCTGCTTGGTGGTATTGGTGGAGCTATCTATGCTCAGTCAATCTCCGTTAACTTTGCTGTGACAACTATCATAGGTCCAGGATTTATCGCCTTGGCAGCTATGATTTTTGGTAAATGGAGTCCTATCGGTGCTATGTTGGCAAGTCTCTTCTTTGGAGCTTCTCAAAGTTTGGCCGTTATCGGAAACCAATTGCCTCTTCTTTCAAAAGTACCAACAGTTTACCTGCAGATTGCGCCATATGTCTTGACGATTGTGGTTCTTGCAGCCTTCTTTGGTAAAGCTGTTGCTCCGAAAGCAGACGGTATCAACTATATCAAGTCTAAATAACCCTTTA
>NZ_JAPVZU010000004.1:0-129221 GCF_041432545.1 Streptococcus sp. 27098_8_113
CAAACCACTTACACAGACGCAGTGAACGATGGTACCTGGACCTTCAAGGGTTATGACGCAGCTAGCGCCGTTGTTAACAAGGCTGATGTAGAGTTTGTAGGTAAATGGGCCTTTGAAGCGCAGCAAGTTCCTAGTCCTCAACCACAACCGGAACCAGCACCGCAGCCGAAACCAGAACCTAAACCAGAACTAGCGCCACAACCGCAACCGGTTCCGAAACCAGAACCTCAGCCAAGTCCGGTTCCACCAGTGACTCCAGAAGTGAAGCAGGCTCAAGAGACTGATTCAGCAGCTAAAGTTCGAACGGATCAGTTAGAGAAGAAGCCTGAAAGCAAACCTGTTCCAAATGCTAAGCCAGCTGTTCCAACTCCTGCAGGAGATAAGGCCAAACAAACGGCCTTACCAAATACAGGTAGCACTGCTCCAGTTTCAATCGCGGGAGCGACGACAAGTGCTCTTCTTGCGGGTCTAGGATTCATGATTCTTGGTCGCAAGCGAAAAGATGATGAGGCTTAAAAGAGCATCTCTTTGTGTAAGCTTTGGCTAGTGCCTCAATCAAATCATTAAGAGTCTTCTAAGTAGTGTTTGACTTAGAAGGCTCTTATTTTTCTGAGATTTATGGATTAAGCTAAGATTGATTCACAAAAACTTAGGATTTTTTGGTATAATAGACTCAATAACAGGATAAAAGTAGGGAAAATATGGCAAAAATTAAAGTTGTGACAGACTCTTCGATTACGATTGAGCCTGAACTAGCAAAAGATTTGAATATTACAATAGTTCCTTTGACAGTCATGATTGACGGTGTAGTCTACTCGGATTCCAATTTGAAGGAGGGAGAATTCCTTCAGTTGATGAAGTCTAGTAAAAATCTACCTAAGACCAGCCAGCCACCGGTTGGAGTATTTGCAGAAGTTTTCGAAGATTTGTCAGCAGAAGATGTCCAAATTATCTCAATTCACATGTCTCATGCTTTATCTGGCACCGTAGAGGCAGCTCGTCAGGGTGCTACCTTGGCCAAGGCTGATGTAACGGTTGTCGATAGTTCTTTCACGGACCAAGCGATGAAATTCCAAGTCGTTGAGGCTGCTAAGATGGCAAAAGCTGGAGCGACTTTGGAGGAGATTTTAGAAAAACTTGAGGAAGTCAAAGCTAAGACGGAGCTATACATCGGTGTATCAACCTTGGAAAATTTGGTCAAAGGTGGTCGTATCGGCCGTGTGACTGGTCTGATTAGCTCGCTTTTAAATATTCGTGTCGTCATGCAGATGACAAATCATACCTTGACTCCTATTGTCAAAGGCCGGGGCGCTAAAACCTTTAAGAAATGGCTGGATGATTTGAAAGAGTCTCTGAAAGAGAAGGAAATTGAAGAAATCGGAATTTCCTATGCGGGTGGACCAGAATTTGCCAATCAAATGAAGGTAGAGCTGCAGGAGTTTGTTGAAAAACCAATCCCTGTCTTAGAAACAGGTTCCATCATCCAAACTCACACTGGGGAAAATGCATGGGCTGTTCTAGTTCGCTATAAATAGAGTAAATTATTTGTAAAATGTCTGCTTAAGACTTGACCTAGACGCTTTTTTTAGATATGATAATATTTGTTAGGGTTATTAACCCAGAAAAAAATTGGAGGATTTGTTAAATGGCTAACAAACAAGATTTGATCGCAAAAGTGGCAGAAGCTACAGAATTGACTAAAAAAGATTCAGCAGCAGCAGTTGACGCTGTATTTGCAGCAGTTACAGAATACCTTTCAAAAGGTGAAAAAGTTCAATTGATCGGTTTTGGTAACTTTGAAGTTCGTGAGCGTGCAGCACGTAAAGGTCGCAACCCACAAACTGGTAAAGAAATCACAATCGCAGCTTCTAAAGTTCCAGCTTTCAAAGCAGGTAAAGCTCTTAAAGACGCTGTTAAATAAGACAAAAATCAAAAGCCTACTGTATCAGCTTCCTAGCTTGTGCAGTAGGTTTTTTCTTATGTTTTGGCATAACATCAATCATTTTTCCTAAGCTTCTAGAAGACGCAGTATTTGTTTGTTAGAGAAGGCAGCAAAAATCAGGATGCTCCTCCTGCTCAACTTAAAATATGATATAATGTAGCTAAGAAATGGAGGTACTATGTATTTTAAAAGAATAATCAGCTTTTTAACCATGCTTGTGGCTGTTATGGCTTTGACAGCTTGCTATTATCCAAGGAAAAGAGTTCCTAGGTCTGAAGCCTCTTCTGTCCAAAAGGTGAAAATACCAAAGAAATCAGAATCGACGAAGGCTACAAGCTCTAGTCAGCAAGAAAGATCAAAGAGTAGCCAGACCTCATCATCTAGTGCTCCAGCTTCTGAGAGTAAGGCGACAAGTTCGCCAGATGAAGTAACGGATGGCTTGCCTCAAGATGCACAGTCTGCCAATAAAGACAAGATCTATGCAACAGGCAATGCCAAGGTGTATTATCGCTCTTTTGAAGGAGGATTTAGTGCTCAAACGCCTGATTTCAAAGGCTATACAGAGGAGCAAGTCAAAAAGGTTCTTGGCGAGCCAGAGGCCGTCATAAAGGATCCGAACTACATTAAGGACACTTTTAAAGCTCAGGAGTTAGAAAATATAAAAGAGCTCTATCGGGGTCAGCATGTGACGGAAGAGCAGGCAAAGGCTTTCTATGTAACAGCAGTGGATATTTCACAGGCAGCTAGCTTGAACCAAGACTATCAGTTGGAGAGTGACTATATTTTATATAGCTATAAGCAACATAAAATTAATCTGATTTTCTCTAAAGGAGAGTTGTACTATATGACTCCCAATCCTGATTATCTTTATTTTAAATAATCTTGGAGAATTCTTGCGCTAGTTTACTAGGCTTGCTATAATAGCTAAAACGAAATGAGAAGGAGCAAGGATGAAAGCTTATACAAATGTCAATCTGGTGACCTGTGACAGCGCATTTCATGTTTATCGGGAAGGTTTGCTTGTGGTTGAGGATGAACGCATTGCCTACTGTGGTCCCTATGACGAGGCTTGGCTAGAACAGTGCAGCGAGTTGGTGGATTATGAAGGAGCTTGGATTATGCCAGGGCTGGTCAACTGCCATACGCACTCTGCCATGACCTTGTTGCGCGGGATTCGTGATGACAGCAATCTGCATGAATGGCTGGAGGACTATATTTGGCCAGCAGAAAGCCAATTCACATCGGATCTAACAACCAAAGCTGTCCTGCTGGCTCTGGCTGAAATGCTGTTGTCAGGCACAACGACTTTTAACGACATGTATAATCCTCAGGGAGTGGAGATTGACCGGATCTATGAGACTGTGCGGCAGTCTGGTATGCACTGCTATTTCTCACCAACCCTCTTTAGCTCAGAGGCGGAAACAGCCGAAGAGACTCTGGCTCGTACTCGTGCCATTATTGAGAAAATTCGCTCCTATGATGATGAAGATTTTCAGGTTATGGTGGCGCCTCATTCGCCTTATGCCTGTGACGAAGAGTTGCTCAAGGGCAGTCTTGAGCTAGCGCGTGAACTGGATTTGAAGCTTCATATCCATGTGGCGGAGACACAGGATGAAAATAAAATCATACTGGAGCGCTATGGCAAACGGCCTCTGGCTTTCTTAAAGGGTTTGGGTTACTTGGAGCAGCCAGCCATTTTTGCTCACGGAGTTGAACTGAATCCGTCAGAGATTGCGGATTTGGCGGCTTCACCAGTCAGCATCGCCCACAATCCTATCAGCAACCTCAAGCTGGCTTCCGGTGTAGCTCCGGTGACGGATTTACTGTCCGCTGGGGTGACCGTTGGCCTGGCAACAGACTCTGTCGCTTCTAACAATAATCTGGATATGTTTGAAGAAGGTCGGACAGCAGCCCTCCTTCAGAAGATGCGAGCAGGTGATGCAACCCAGTTTACGATCGGGCAGGCCTTGAAAGCTTTGACCATTGAAGGAGCTAAAGCTCTAGGATTAGAGAAGAAAATCGGCAGTCTGGAAGCGGGCAAACAAGCCGATTTCATTGCCATTCAGCCTAAGGGACGACTTCACCTCTATCCTTTGGAAAATATGCTGTCGCACCTAGTGTACGCAGTCAAGGGCAGCGATGTTCAGGATGTCTACATTGCAGGGCAGCAGGTCGTTCGAGATGGTCAGGTACTGACAGTTGATCTAGAATCATTCAATTAAAAAGAAAAGCCGAGTTTGTCTCGGCTTTTATGTTGGTCAGGAGAGCTCTTGTCAATTTTTGCTGGCTAACATATTCTTTGTCAAAAAAACTCTGGGTCACCCCAGAGTTAATATTAGTTTTAAGCTTTCTTTGATTTAGAAATATAGAATAATTGTAGGACGATACCAAGGAGTGCCATACCAATAACGATGTAGAAGGCCATTGAATAGTCTCCCTTGTTTGCTTGAGCAAGTCGAGCTCCTAACTGTGGTCCGGCAATAGCTGCAACACCATAGGCCGTGAACATCCAGCCGTAGTTTGTGCCGACATTGGCCACGCCCCAATTTTCGGCTGTAATACCTGGGAAAGATCCAAGGAAGCCACCGAAGGACAGGGCGACAAGCATGACGCCTAAGATTGCAAGGATGCTTCCCTCCCCTTTAAAGAGGGCGGTCAGTGCCAAGCCACCAGCAACAGCGCCAAACATGGCGATTACAGTAGGGTAACGGCCGATTTTGTCCGATACAGCTCCCCAGAAGATTCGTCCAAAAGTATTGGCAATAGAAACCAGCATAACGAATAGAGTGGCTTCTCCAACTAGTTTATATTGGTCGGAGATAGACGCTGCTGAACCGATGATCATCATACCACCAGTAGCACCTAAAATGTAGATGAGCCACAGCAACCAGAAGTTGCCTTCGCGTAGCATTTCTTTGTGAGTTTTTCCTGTCGGTGCAGAACCTCCTGCTGCTGGAGCAGCTGCTGGAGCTTTTTCCATGACAAGAGAAGAGCAGCAGATAACGACAAGTAGGGCAATTCCCAGAACTTTAAATGTAGAATAAACGCCCATTGAAGCGATGAGAGTTTTGGCAAGTGGTCCGATGATTAGTGGTCCAAGTCCAAAGCCAGCTGCGGTTAAACCACCCGCGAGACCTTTTTTATCAGGGAACCATTTGGTAGCGACAGAAGTTGAAGCGCCATAGGCTGAACCGATACCGAGACCAAGGACAACCCCGTAGGTCAAGTAGAGTACAGGAAGAGAAGTTGCAAATCCTGTAGCAAACATACCCGCACCAAAGAGAATGCCTCCTAGAAAGACAAATTTCTTAGGGCCTAATGAATCGACTTTAGGTCCGAAAAGAATCATGCCGATTGGCACCATTGCAAAAGAGATACTGAAGGCTAGAGAGGTTTGAGCTTGCACCCATCCTTGGCTAGCATTGGCTTCCAGTAGCGCTTTTTGAAAAACAGACCAGGCGTATCCAGCACCTAAAGAAAGGTTGGTTAAGATAGCTGCTGCTAAAATGAACCAGCGATTTGGTGTTTTTTTCATAATGATATCCTCATTTATATATTTTTTCTAAAAAGTGATAGAAAACCAGCTGTACCCAAATAGTTGTCCTGCATGTTTCCTGCAAGGCAGGTAAAATAGCAGAAGCTTGGCTACAGAATTTGTTACTATAAAACCGATATATCAAAATTAAGCGCTTACATATTTGTTAACATCTCTATCATATCGTGCTTTGAGGCAAAAATCTACTTAATTAAAATGAATAGGTCTATTAGGCAGATTAATATTTTTCCTTATTTACAATCATTCTTAATAGAAAATCTATGTTTGTCATGATATAATAGAAATAAGGCAGAATTGAATGTAGATGGAGTATAGAGAAGATGAATGAAGAGTATGAAAAGAATTACCAGGAAGTAATTGAACATCTGAGGCTGAAAGGTGTTCGAATCACAGAGACGAGAAAGGCCGTGATTGCTTTTATCATCAGCAGTCATGACCATCCTAGTGCAGAGATGATTTACCAAGCCCTCTTGCCTGAATTTCCCAATATGAGCTTGGCGACTGTTTATAACAACCTAAAAGTGTTGATTGATGAGGGCTTTGTATCTGAGCTCAAAGTCCGAAATGACACGACGACCTATTATGATTTTATGGGACATCAGCACCTCAATGTTATTTGTGAAAAATGTGGTCGAATTGCAGATATGGACTTGGATTTGCCAGACGTTCAGCAGGAAGCGGCAGAGCAGACTGGCTATCAAATCACCAAGAGCCAGATGGTCGTTTATGGCATTTGTCCAGAGTGCGTCCAGCAAGAACAAGTGGCTAGCTAGAAGTCTTGAGTGGAGAATTGATTTTCTTAAAAGTCCGAGCAAGTGGAAAATCTCACAAATATCTCACTGAGACTAGATTTTTGAGAGAAAATTTTGTAAAATAGAATAGATAAACGGGGTAAACCCCGGAAAATAAAAGGAGAATCCATCTAATGGTAAAATTGGTTTTTGCTCGCCATGGTGAGTCTGAATGGAATAAAGCTAACCTTTTCACTGGTTGGGCTGATGTAGATCTTTCTGAAAAAGGTACACAACAAGCAATCGACGCTGGTAAATTGATCAAAGAAGCTGGTATCGAATTTGACCAAGCTTATACTTCAGTTTTGAAACGTGCGATCAAAACAACAAACTTGGCGCTTGAAGCTGCTGATCAACTCTGGGTTCCAGTTGAAAAATCATGGCGCTTGAACGAACGTCACTACGGTGGTTTGACTGGTAAAAACAAGGCTGAAGCAGCTGAGCAATTTGGTGATGAGCAAGTTCACATTTGGCGTCGTTCATACGATGTATTGCCTCCGGCAATGGATCGTGATGATGAGCATTCAGCTCACACTGATCGTCGTTACGCTTCACTTGACGACTCAGTTATCCCAGATGCTGAAAACTTGAAAGTGACTTTGGAACGTGCCCTTCCATTCTGGGAAGACAAAATCGCTCCAGCACTTAAAGATGGTAAAAATGTATTCGTAGGAGCTCACGGTAACTCAATCCGTGCCCTTGTAAAACACATCAAACAATTGTCAGATGACGAAATCATGGACGTGGAAATCCCTAACTTCCCACCATTGGTATTCGAATTTGACGAAAAATTGAACGTTGTTTCTGAATACTACCTTGGGAAATAATTGGTGATAAAGCTCTGCTTAGCAGGGCTTTTTCTCATTATTGGAGAAAAATTCTTTTTCGATCCTTTTAGATTTCCATGCTTCATTGCTGGGGAAATGTGGTAAAATAAAAGATAGATTTTTACGAGGATGAGAGAAGAAATGTCTAAGAGAAAATTTGATAGCCATTCTATCACGGGCCGACTCTACCTTCTATTTGGGATAGTCGGGGTCTTATTTTTGGTGCTGATCGCTCGTCTGGGCTATATGCAGGTCGTCAATCAAGAATTTTATACAGATAAATTAGCTAAAGCAAGTAAAACAAAGATAAAATCGAGTTCGGTTCGTGGGCAAATCTATGACGCTTCGGGCAAGCCCTTGGTGGAGAACACAACCAAGCAAGTGGTGACCTTTACACGAGATAATAAACTGACAGCAGAAGAAATCCGTGAAACGGCACAAAAATTACTGCAGTATGTGTCAGTGTCTGATCTAAAGGTGACCGAGCGCCAAGAAGTTGACTATTATCTAGCGGATAATAAAGTTTACCGAGAAGTGGTTGAAAAATTACCCAAGGAAGAAAAATTTGATACGGATGGCAATCGTTTGCCTGAAGCCAAGATCTATAAGGCAGCGGCGGAGAGTATTGATCCAAGTCAGCTAGGCTATACAGATGAGGAAAAGAGGATTATCGCTCTATTTAGCCAGATGAATGCCGTTCCAAACTTTTCAACAGGGACGATTCAGACGGATGATTTGACAACGGAGCAGGTCGCTACGATTGCGTCCATCGGCAAAGAGCTTCGGGGTATTAGTATTTCAACTAGCTGGAACCGGAAGGTTTTGGAAACATCGTTGGCTTCAATTGTTGGTCAAATTTCAACCGAAAAAACAGGTCTGCCAGCTGAGGAAGCGGATGACTATGTCAAGAAGGGCTATTCTCTGAATGACCGAGTGGGAATTTCTTATCTGGAAAAAGAGTATGAGTCTGTTTTACAAGGAAAACGAGCAGAAAAAGAAATTCGGCTGGACAAAAATGGCAACATGGAGAGCGTTGAGACCATTTCCGAGGGAAGCAAAGGGAACAACCTGAAGCTAACCGTAGATCTGACCTTCCAGCAGGGAGTTGAGGATGTTCTCAGAAATGCCTTTAATATGGAGCTAGCCAAAGGTAATGCCACCTATTCAGAAGGTGTCTATGCCGTGGCTATGGATCCCAATACGGGGTCAATCTTGGCCCTGGCTGGTGTCAAGCATGATCTGGAAACTGGCGATATTTCGGCGGATGCGCTTGGTACCATTACAAATGTCTTCGTTCCAGGTTCTGTCGTCAAGGCGGCTACCTTAACCGCTGGTTGGCAGTACGGAGCCATTTCAGGAAATCAATCCTTGGTCGATCAGCCGATTCTTTTTGCGGGTTCTGCTCCTATCAATTCTTGGTTTACGGCCTATGGTTCACGCTCTATCACAGCGGTGGAGGCTCTGGAATATTCGTCTAATACCTATATGGTTCAGGTGGCCCTAAATATGCTGGGGACTCCGTATAGCCCAAATATGGCCTTAGGAACCAACAACGTCGATGCTTCAATGAAAAAACTCCGTTCGACTTTTGCAGAATATGGTCTAGGGACTGAGACAGGAATTGATTTGCCGACAGAATCTACAGGCTATATTCCCAAAAACTTCACAGTTAGCAATTATATTACGGATGCTTTTGGTCAGTTTGATAACTACACACCACTTCAGTTGGCTCAATATGCGTCGACAGTAGCCAATAACGGCAAACGGGTAGCTCCACATCTGGTTGAAGGCATTTACGCCAACAACGACCAAGGTGGACTGGGAGACTTGATTGAGAAGAAGGAAACAAAAGAATTAAATCAGGTCAATATTTCTGAGGAAAATATGGCTCTGATAAAACAAGGTTTCTATCAGGTGGTCAATGGATGGAGTGGCTTTACAACTGGACGGACGATTGCGCAGGGCGCTATGGTTTCGATCAGTGCCAAAACAGGTACTGCCGAAACCTTTGTCAACGGTGGCACATCTGCTATCAACACCAATGTTGTATCCTATGCCCCAAGCAATAATCCTAAAATAGCTGTGGCGGTGGTCTTTCCGCACAATACTGACCTTTCCTCAACGGTCAGCCACAGTATTACCCGTGATATTATCAACCTTTATAATCAACAGCACCCTATGAATTAGAAAGGAAAGGCAGTAGAATCAGATCAAGATTTTACTGCTCAACGATTACTATAATGCTTTATCCAACTCCTATCGCCAAATTGATTGATAGCTTTTCCAAACTGCCGGGTATCGGCATCAAGACAGCTACTCGTCTGGCCTTTTATACCATCGGGATGAGTGACGATGATGTCAATGAATTTGCCAAAAATCTACTAGCTGCCAAGCGTGAGCTGACTTACTGCTCTATCTGTGGCAATCTGACGGACGATGATCCTTGTGCTATTTGTACGGATCAAACGCGCGATCAGACTGTGATTCTGATCGTTGAGGATAGTCGCGATGTGTCTGCTATGGAAAATATCCAAGAATACCATGGCCTTTATCATGTCCTTCACGGCCTCATCTCCCCCATGAACGGTGTAGGACCAGATGATATCAATCTCAAGAGTCTCCTGACTCGCTTGATGGACAGCCAAGTGACGGAAGTGATTGTGGCTACCAATGCAACAGCTGACGGAGAAGCTACTTCTATGTATATTTCGCGGGTGCTCAAGCCTGCAGGTATCAAGGTGACTCGACTGGCCCGCGGATTGGCTGTCGGCGCTGATATCGAATATGCAGACGAAGTGACCCTGCTCCGAGCCATTGAAAATCGGACAGAATTGTAAGATGAAAGAAAGATTTCCTGCTGAAAAACAGCTTTGGAAGTCTTTTTTCTATTCAAAAATGCGGGGAAATATGATATACTGAAACAGTCTAAAAAGAAGATGGGGCAACCCAAAATGGACTTATAGCTAGAAATGTTAGGATAAGATAATGGTCAAACAAACCTTGATTTTACTATACGGTGGCCGCAGTGCTGAGCGAGAAGTTTCAGTCTTGTCGGCTGAGAGTGTCATGCGAGCTATCAACTATGACAAATTTTCTGTCAAGACTTATTTCATCACAAAAGCTGGCGATTTTATCAAAACGCAGGAATTTACAGAAAAGCCGTCTGCAGATGAAAAGCTCATGACCAATGCAACGGTTGATCTTTCACAGCAAGTCAAACCGAGTGATATTTATGAGGAGAATGCAGTTGTCTTTCCTGTCCTTCATGGACCGATGGGCGAGGATGGCTCTATCCAAGGCTTTCTTGAAGTGCTGCGCCTTCCTTATGTGGGCTGCAATATCTTGTCTTCAAGTGTTGCCATGGACAAAATTACCACCAAACGTATTCTGGAATCTGCTGGAATCCCACAGGTGCCTTATGTAGCGGTGATTGAGGGTGAAAATCTGGAAGAAAAAATTGCCGAAATCGAAGAAAAATTAACTTATCCGATTTTTACCAAACCGTCTAATATGGGCTCTAGTGTCGGTATTTCTAAGTCTGAGAATCAAGAGGAGTTGCGAGCGGCATTGGATTTGGCCTTCAAGTACGACAGCCGTGTCTTGGTTGAGCAGGGAGTCAATGCGCGTGAGATTGAAGTTGGTCTCTTAGGAAATTATGACGTTAAGAGTACCTTGCCGGGCGAAGTGGTCAAAGATGTGGCTTTCTACGACTATGAAGCCAAGTATATTGACAATAAGATTACCATGGATATTCCTGCGAAAATCTCAGACGAGGTTATTTCAGTCATGCGTACGAATGCTGAGACAGCCTTTCGTGCCTTGGGCGGACAGGGATTGGCTCGCTGTGATTTCTTCTACACTGAAGAGGGTGACATTTTCCTCAATGAGCTTAATACCATGCCAGGCTTTACCCAATGGTCTATGTATCCCTTGCTCTGGGAAAATATGGGACTGCCTTATTCCGAGTTGATTGAGAAATTGGTAAATCTAGCTGAAGAGGCCTTCGCTCAGAGAGAAGCGCATCTTTTATAAATATGATATAATAGAGGGACTGAGATGACAGGCTGAATATTTACTATTTAGTCTGGTCTCAATCCCTTCTTTTTTGGGAAAAAGTGGAAAAATGAGTTAAAAATATGAAATTAGATTTATATGAAATAGCAGAAGTCTTGGCTGCCAAAAATGATGTCAGTCAGTTTGAAAATGTGACTTTTAGAAATGCTGAATTTGACAGCCGTTTGATTGAGACGGGAGATCTTTTTATCCCGCTTAAGGGCGCGCGTGACGGTCATGACTTTATCGCGATAGCCTTCGCTCAGGGAGCTGCAGCGACCTTGTCTGAGCATCCAGTAGCAGAAGGACCTTATGTCTTGGTCGATGATGTACTAGCGGCCTTTCAAGGCTTGGCTCAATACTATCTGGAAAAGACAGGTGTAGATGTGCTCGCTGTGACAGGCTCCAATGGCAAGACTACAACCAAGGATATGCTGGCTCACCTACTGGCTACTAGCTACAAAACCTATAAAACTCAAGGCAACTATAATAATGAAATCGGTCTGCCCTACACGGTGCTCCACATGCCGGACGGCACAGAAAAGCTAGTTTTAGAAATGGGACAGGATCATTTGGGAGATATCCATCTTCTGTCTGAAATTGCCAAGCCTAAAACGGGCATTGTGACCTTGATTGGCGAAGCTCACTTAGCATTTTTTGGAAGCCGTGCGGAAATTGCTAAAGGAAAGATGCAGATTGCGGATGGCATGAAGAAAGGTGGCTTACTCTTGGCTCCAGCAGACAAGATTGTCAATGACTTTCTGCCAGATCAGCAAAAAGTAGTCCGCTTTGGTCCCGATGCAGATATTTACTTGACTCGCTTGGAAGAGCGCAAAGACAGCTTGACCTTTGAAGCGAATTTTCTGGAGCAGGCGATTGACTTGCCCGTGACTGGCAAATACAATGCAACCAACGCCATGATCGCTTCTTACGTAGCCTTGCAGGAGGGTGTCAGTGAGTCGGCGATCCGTCAGGCCTTTGCCCAGCTGGAATTGACCCGCAATCGAACCGAGTGGAAGAAGGCGGCTAATGGGGCCGATATCCTGTCAGATGTCTACAATGCCAATCCAACAGCTATGCGCTTGATTCTTGAAACCTTCTCAGCGATTCCAGCCAGTCAGGGCGGCCGCAAGGCTGCAGTATTAGCCGATATGAAAGAGCTGGGAGCTGACTCCAAGCTGATGCACGGAGCTATGATTACCAGTCTCAATCCAGAGATTATCACCGATCTTTTCCTTTATGGAGAGGACATGGAAGCCCTCTACGTCTATGCTCGGGAAATCTACCCACCAAATCGGGTGCATTATTTTGTTAAAAATGCTGACAAAGATCAGTTTGAAGATTTGACCAAGACCGTTAAGACTTGGTTGCAATCCTCCGACCAAATCTTGCTCAAGGGTAGTAATTCGATGAAGTTGGATAAACTAGTGGAGGTCTTGGAGCATGGGGACAAGTGATACAGCTTTAATTTTGCAACGACTGCTGGCTATAACGGATACAGGTTTGTCTTTTGCAGCCAGTGACTTTGATCGAGAACGCTATGCGGATATCAGAGGAAATCTGAATCAGTTGCTCAGCGAGACCAGTCATCTGGAACCGGATGAGCTGTCTGACTTACTCCGGCCGACAGATTTTTATGCGACTCCTTTGGTCGATGTCCGAGCTTTTATCGTTCAGCAGGGCAAGATTTGTCTAGTACGAGGACAGCAAGAGGAGACATGGGCTCTGCCGGGTGGTTTCTGCGAAGTAGGCTTATCTCCCAAAGAAAATATAGTAAAAGAAATTCAGGAAGAAACGGGATTTCAAGCTAGCGTAGTACGCTTGCTGTCTGTCTTTGATAGCAATAAATTTCAGCCACAAAGTAAGCAGTATGTCAAGCTCGTGTTTGAGTGCCAGCTGAAAGAGGGAGATTTTCAGCCAAATTTAGAAATCGCCGAGCTGAGTTTCTTTGCCCCACAGGATTTGCCCCTTTTATCCGAGAAAAGGATAACAAAAGAGCAGATGCAGCTTCTATGGAATATTTATCAGAATCAGCAAGAACAATATATAGACTAGATTGAAGTTGATGCTGACTGGATGCTTATATCTAGTAGCCCAGATAATCTAGCTCAATCTGTCCAGAGTTATAAGGGCCAGAAGCTATTACTCTAGAAAGTTGAAAAACTTTTTGAAAAAAATTAAGGACTTTGCTAGGAAGAGCAAGCCCAGTGTCCTTAAAAATTATTTATTAGGATGAAAATTTGAAAGATGAATTTACTAGATTTTTTTACTAGTCACAAAACAGAACCGCCTGTGATGACGCCTTTTGCTTATATTCTGCTCTTGATGAGCCTAGTGTCTGTCATCTATGTTGCCAGTCGTTTTTTTGAGCGAAAGAAAGTACAGACTTTTTTTAGAGTTGCCCAAATCGTGCAATTAGTCTCTTTGTATGGCTGGTACTTGGTTATTCAGGAGCCTTTGTCGGAGAGTCTCCCCTTGTACCATTGCCGAGTCGCTATGTTTGCTGTCTTGCTACTGCCAGATAAAGTAGCTTATAAGCAATATTTCGCCTTATTGGGAGTATTTGGACCGATTTGCGCTATTGTCTATCCGATTTTAGATCCCTATTCATTTCCGCATATAACCCTATTTTCGTTTTTCATCGGTCATTTGGCCCTGTTAGGCAATTCGATTATCTACCTGATGAAGCATTATGATAGACTTAATTTGTCCTATCGCCGTATCGTAGAAATTACCTTTGGCTTAGACTTCCTCATCTTGCTTGGAAATATTGCATTCGGGGGCAACTACGGTTTCTTAAAGGATCCGCCTCTGGTAGGAGATCATGGTATGCTTGGGAATTATATGATCGTGTCTGTGGTCTTAGCGACGGCCTTGCTTCTATTTTCTTACTTGTTCAAAGAAATGAAGGAAAGACAGGCAGAGCGATTGACCCAATAAAGATTGGAAGAGGAAATGATTTCTCTAGCAACTAGGAAAATTCTGCCTAGATCTTCAATCTGCCTGCGAGTTTGAACTTACAGATTTTAAAAGTAGAAAGGAAACTGGATGCATCATTTTTTGACTACCAACCAAACTGAACCACCCTTTGTTTCAGCTTTGGCCTACTCTTTGATGATAGCATTGCTTTTGCTGTCTGTCTACGCATCGATAAAATACCATAAGAATCCTAGCTTTATCAAAAGCATGAAAATTCTTCAATTGTGCCAACTGGCAATTCTTTATAGCTGGTATGTAGGTTTTCAGCTTCCTCTGGCAAATAGTCTGCCTTTGTACCATTGCCGTTTGGCCATGTTTGCGGTGGTCTTTCTGCCAGATAAATGGCCCAGCAAGCAGTATTTTGCTCTTCTAGGAGCCAGCGGAGCAGTCTTTGCCCTCGGCTATCCAGTCTTTGATCCTTATGATTTTCCGCATATTACCAGCTTCTCTTTCCTGATTGGTCACTATGCCCTCTTGGTTAATTCCCTGATTTATCTGATGAATCACTACGATAAGACCCAGCTCAAGAAATACATGATTGTCCTCTATACTTTTGTGCTCGATGCCTTTCTTGTCGGTATTAATCAAGTGACGGGTGGAAATTACGGTCTGCTAAAAAGCCCGCCTTTTATCAGCCAGCACAATCTTTTAGTAAAATATTTAGCTGTGTCAATTATCTTGTCCGCTGCCCTGCTTCTTTTTGATGAAATATTTAAGAAACGGTGGAAAAAGCAGCTAGAAATTGTTTAATATTGCATTTTATAGCTCCTGTCAAGTTTAGTTGGCAGGGGTTTTCTTAAATCTGATTTTAATCTTAATCTTTGCAATTTTCCTCTTTAGCAATGTCATTGTCAGATTTTAAGATAAGTTAGCCAAATATAAAGAATAGGAGAGTGGGACAGAAATCGGTAATTCGTTAGAATTCGATTTCGTCGTCCCACCTCCGCACAGTTGAGTAGGGCTGTAAAAGCTGATGAAATCAGCGTAGTAGAGCCCACTCAACCACTGCGTCTTGCTCGACAACCCAAAGACAATTGAGAGGCTAGGACTTTTGTCCCAGCCTCTTTATATTCTTCAGATAATTGAAAAAAAGCGCTAAATCCGCTATAATAGGTAGGTTGAAAGGATTAGAATATTCCAATGTAAAATATAAAAATACTGACATTCACCATTATCCTAAAATGAAAGAAAGAGAAGAAAATGACTTTACAAGAAGAAATCAAGAAACGCCGTACCTTTGCCATTATTTCCCACCCGGACGCAGGGAAAACGACCATCACTGAGCAGTTGCTCTACTTTGGGGGCGAAATTCGTGAGGCTGGTACTGTAAAAGGTAAGAAAACAGGAAATTTTGCCAAGTCTGACTGGATGGATATCGAGAAACAACGTGGGATTTCGGTAACCTCATCCGTTATGCAGTTTGACTATGATGGTAAACGTGTTAATATCCTAGACACACCAGGGCACGAGGACTTCTCAGAAGATACCTATCGGACCTTGATGGCGGTGGATGCTGCGGTCATGGTCGTGGACTCTGCCAAGGGTATCGAGGCCCAAACCAAGAAATTGTTTGAGGTTGTTAAACATCGTGGAATCCCGGTCTTTACCTTTATGAACAAGCTGGACCGTGACGGTCGTGAGCCACTGGACCTCTTGCAAGAATTGGAAGAAGTCTTGGGTATCGCTAGCTACCCTATGAACTGGCCAATCGGGATGGGGAAAGCCTTTGAGGGCTTGTATGACCTCTATAATCAGCGTCTGGAACTCTATAAAGGAGATGAGCGTTTTGCCAGTCTAGAAGAAGGGGACAAACTTTTTGCCAGCAATCCTTTCTATGAGCAAGTTAAGGATGACATTGAGCTCCTGAAGGAAGCAGGAAATGAGTTCTCAGAGGAAGCTATTTTAGCTGGTGAGCTAACTCCAGTCTTCTTCGGTTCAGCCCTGACCAACTTTGGGGTGCAGACCTTCCTTGAAACTTTCTTGAAATTTGCTCCAGAACCACACGGACACAAGAAGACAGACGGGGAAATTGTGGATCCTTATGACAAGGATTTCTCAGGATTCGTCTTTAAAATCCAAGCCAATATGGACCCTCGTCACCGTGACCGTATCGCCTTTGTTCGGATCGTATCGGGCGAATTTGAGCGTGGCATGAGTGTCAATTTGCCTCGTACTGGGAAGACTGCCAAGCTTTCTAATGTCACCCAGTTTATGGCGGAAAGTCGTGAGAATGTGACCAACGCTGTTGCAGGAGATATCATCGGAGTTTACGATACCGGTACTTATCAGGTTGGAGACACCTTGACGGTTGGAAAAAACAAGTTTGAATTTGAACCATTGCCAACCTTTACACCTGAAATTTTCATGAAAGTTTCTGCTAAGAATGTCATGAAGCAAAAATCCTTCCACAAGGGAATCGAGCAATTGGTGCAAGAAGGAGCCATTCAGCTTTATAAGAACTACCAAACAGGCGAGTACATGCTAGGTGCTGTTGGACAACTCCAGTTTGAAGTCTTTAAGCACCGCATGGAAGGCGAATACAATGCGGAAGTAGTCATGAGCCCGATGGGTAAAAAGACCGTTCGTTGGATCAAGCCTGAGGACTTGGATGAACGGATGTCCTCAAGCCGCAATATCTTGGCCAAAGACCGTTTTGACCAACCAGTCTTCCTCTTTGAAAATGACTTTGCCCTTCGCTGGTTTGCGGACAAGTATCCAGACGTAGAGTTGGAGGAGAAGATGTAAATCGTTACAAATGACTAGCAACAGAGAGTTGCTGTCATTTGACGGTAACCGCTATGGCGGTTTACCTAAACGCTTCACTAGTAAAGTTATACGAATAGTATCGATTCGTATAACTTTACGTCGTCGCAGTCAAGCTATCTAACTACATTTGGCAAATGAAATCGATTTGCCAAACTCCGTGTCGTGGTGTAAAAATCGGTAACCGCTATGGCGCTTACCTAAACACTTCACTAGGAAATAAGCGCAGTGCCTAACTGCCTCACTAACTCATCGGCGAAAAAAGACCTTTTTCGTCTCTTCGTGTCGTAGCTAGTGACTTGATTTAGCTAACTTCCTTACAAGCTATATTTAAAAGATGATATTGACTTGCTGGCTTTCTTGTCAGGACATAGGAGCTTTGGCTATGAGGCTAAGTGTGGGCATTATGTATGAGCTATTAGACAATCATTCTAGATCCCAGAAAGGAGTTCTATGTTTCTGGAAAGAAAACTAAAAGACCAATCTGTCTGGATCAACATTGATTCAGATGATGTTAAAAAGAATGGACAGATTTATCAGGATTATAATATCGACCTTGAAACCATCGAGTATGCGCTGGATAAAAACGAGCGAGCTCACATGGACTACAATCGCGAGAATGGGACGGTTCTTTTTATCTATAATGTGCTGAATCTAGCGACAGAGAAGGACTACTATGAGACCATTCCGATGACTTTCGTGGTGCAGCAGGATCGTCTCATCACCATCAGCAATCAAGACAATGCCTATGTGGTTGATATCATGAAGGCTTACACGGAGCACCATGAGCCCGTGTCAGTCTATAAGTTTCTTTTTGCCAGTTTAGAGTTGATCTCCAATTCCTACTATCCGGTCATTGAGCAGATGGATAAGCGCAAGGATGAGCTTAACCGACTTTTGCGTCAGAAAACTACTAAAAAGCACTTGTTTGCCCTCTCCGACTTGGAAACCTCTATGGTCTATCTGGTAGCGGCATCCAAGCAAAATAGTATACTTTTAGAGCACATCAAGAGCCATGCTGTTTATCGTAGCTTTGATGAACTAGAGACCGAGCAATTTGAAGATGCCATGATTGAAGCACGTCAGCTGGTTTCAATGACGGATTTGATTGCTCAGGTTCTTAGCCAGCTTTCGGGCTCCTACAATAACATCCTGAACAACAATCTGAATGATAATTTGACTGTCTTGACTATTATTTCGGTTCTTCTGGCAGTCCTAGCAGTCATCACTGGCTTCTTCGGTATGAATGTACCCCTGCCTTTGTCAGATGATAAAAATGCTTGGCTTTATATTATCATCATTAGCTTTGTTCTCTGGACTCTTTTGACCAAGCTCCTCAACTGGGTGGTCAATAAAGAGCGATGAATAAAATACATTAAACGAATGAGGTTTTCGAGCCTCATTTTTTTGTGGTATTACTTGGAGCGAATTTCATATTCTATTTATGAAAAATAGATAGAAAATTTCTTGTATAGTAGGACAAAAAGATGAAAAACTGCTTTCAAAGTAGTATAATAATCTTAGTATTATAATAGGAGGTTTCATATGCTTCATGTAGAAAAACTAGAAAAAAGTTTTGGGCAAAAGCAAGTGTTGTTCGGTATTGACTTTGAAGCCCAGCCGGGGCATATCCTTGGTTTGATTGGGAAAAACGGTGCTGGGAAAACAACGATTTTTCACAGTATTTTACGCTTCCTAGACTATAGTGGAGAGATTCGTTTCAAAGGGCAACCTATCAAGCAGGAGACCTATAGCAGGATTGGCTATCTGCCTGAGGAAAGAAGCCTGATGCCCAAGCTGACGGTCTTTGAACAAGTGCGCTATCTGGCAAATCTAAAGGGTGTGCCGACAGCTGTTGTCAAAGAAAAACTGCCCCAGTGGATGGAAAAGCTTCAGGTCAAGGGAAAATTAACCGACAAAATCAAGAGTTTGTCTAAGGGGAACCAGCAAAAGGTTCAGCTGATAATCACGCTCCTGCATGAGCCAGACTTGATTATTTTAGACGAGCCCTTCAGCGGTCTGGATCCTGTCAATACAGAAATCCTGAAAGAAGTCATTATTGAAGAGAAAAAACGCGGAGCGACGATTATCTTCTCGGATCATGTCATGACAAATGTGGAAGAGTTGTGCGATGATGTCCTGATGATTCGTGACGGGCAAGTGGTCCTAAATGGGGAGGTACAAGCAGTTCGCAACCAATATGGCAAAACTCGTCTTTTCGTTTCAAGTGACCTGTCTCAGGCTGAATTAGAAGCTCTGCCTCATGTTGTCAAGGTGATGCAGACCAAGCAAGGCATCTGGAAATTGATTTTGGATGACGAAACAGCTGGTCCTGAATTGTTTGATCGCTTGACTCAGGGAAGTTATGTGGCAACTTTCGACCAGCAGGCACCGACAATTGATGAAATTTTCAAATTAGAATCAGGGGTGGAAGTATGAAACAAATGTTAATCGTAATCAAAGAAACCTACCTGCGTCATGTCAAGTCTTGGAGTTTTGTCTTTATGGTCTTGTCTCCTTTTCTCTTTCTTGGATTGAGCTTGGGGATTGGTTATCTGCAAGGAAGCTCGATGGCCTCTTCAAAAAAAGTAGCAGTGCTGCCCCAGCTTGATTCTGTCCGAGAAGTATTAAGAGATGAAGATCAGCTGAGCTTTCAGTACAAAGATGAAGCAGCAGCCAAGCAGGCTGTAAAAGATAAGAAAATCGCAGGATATCTGACGGTTGAGGAAAAAGACGGACAGCTATCTGCCACCTACTATGCAGAAACCAGCATGAACGCTGCAACGAAAATGGCTCTGTCCAATTCCCTTATCCAGGTCCAGCAGGCTTTAAACTTGGCTCAGGCCAATTTATCAGCTGAGCAGAGTCAGATTCTTGCGCGGACAGTCCAGTTTGAAGAAAAAATCGATGAAAATAAAGAAAGCAAGAAGATGGTTCAGACCTTTGCTGCAATGGGGCTGGGCCTACTGCTCTATATGATTTTGATTACTTATGCCAGCATTACTGCTCAAG
Organism: Streptococcus sp. 27098_8_113; assembly: GCF_041432545.1. Lineage (NCBI taxonomy): Bacteria > Bacillati > Bacillota > Bacilli > Lactobacillales > Streptococcaceae > Streptococcus > Streptococcus sp. 27098_8_113. Next base: position 19,924 of record NZ_JAPVZU010000004.1, read on the forward strand.
ACGTGGCCAGTGAAAAAGGCACCAAAATCATGGAAGTTATCTTCTCCAGCATTAAGGCGACCGATTATTTCTATGCTCGTATGATTGGGATTTTTTCAGTGATTCTTAGCCATCTGGGCATTTATGTGCTTGGTGGACTGGCGGCCTTTCTCTTTGCGGACAGCATTCCTCTTGTATCCCAAGTCTTGAAGAGCAATCCAGCCATTCAGCAGTATATCGGAGAAGCTGTTTCTTTGAATACCCTAGCTTTTGTAGCCGTTAGTATCTTTATGTATGTTGTCTTGTCAGCCTTTCTTGGTTCAATGGTGGCACGAGCAGAAGATGCAGGAAAAGTCCTTTCGCCCGTTATCATGCTGATTTTAGTTGGCTTTATGGGAGTTTCTTCAATAGGGGCTGCAGGAGACAATGTGATTTTGAAAGTTGGTTCTTATCTTCCGTTCATCTCGACCTTCTTCATGCCATTCCGAGCTATTAATGGTTATGCGAGCAGTTTAGAGGCTTGGATTTCTTTAGGAATTACAGCTGCTTTTGCGGTGATGATGACCGTTTTCATTGCACGAATCTACTCCAGTCTTGTTCTACAAACAGATGATTTGGGAGCTTGGAAGACCTTCAAACGTGCTTTAAAATATAAATAAATCACAACTTCACTGGAGTCATCTGGTGAAGTTTTCTTTTTGTATTTTAATTTAATATTTTGAATAATAGGGCTAGGTAAAAAGTGGAATTTATGGTAAAATAGTACAGATAAAACAAGGAGTGGAAAAATGGTAGAACCTAAATATAAGCGTATTTTGATTAAACTATCTGGAGAAGCTTTGGCTGGCGAAAAAGGTGTGGGTATCAATATCGCCACTGTTCAAAAAATGGCTGAAGAAATCAAGGAAGTCCATGAACTGGGCATTCAAATTGCCTTGGTTATCGGTGGTGGTAATCTTTGGCGAGGCGAGCCAGCAGCAGAAGCAGGTATGGATCGCGTTCAAGCGGACTATACTGGCATGTTGGGGACAGTCATGAATGCACTTGTAATGGCAGATTCCTTGCAGCAAGTGGGCGTTGACACCCGCGTTCAGACAGCGATTGCGATGCAGCAGGTGGCTGAGCCTTATATTCGTGGACGTGCTCTTCGTCACTTGGAAAAAGGTCGGATCGTTATTTTCGGTGCTGGTATTGGTTCACCATATTTCTCAACAGATACGACAGCTGCTCTGCGGGCTGCAGAAATTGAAGCAGACGCTATCCTCATGGCTAAAAATGGTGTGGATGGGGTCTATAATGCCGATCCAAACAAGGATAAAACAGCTGTGAAGTTTGATGAATTGACCCACCGTGACGTTATTAATAAAGGCTTGCGCATCATGGACTCGACTGCTTCTACCCTTTCTATGGACAATGACATTGACCTAGTTGTCTTTAATATGAATGAACCTGGCAATATCAAACGAGTAGTCTTTGGCGAGCAAATTGGGACAACTGTCTCAAATAATTTATAAAAATCAGGGAGAAAAGAAAATGGCAAATGCAATTGTAGAAAAAGCAAAAGAAAGAATGACCCAGTCGCACCAAAGTCTGGCGCGTGAGTTTGGTAGCATCCGTGCAGGTCGCGCCAATGCTAGCCTTTTGGATCGCATCCATGTAGAATACTACGGAGTAGAAACACCGCTTAACCAGCTTTCTTCTATTACGATTCCAGAAGCGCGTGTGCTTTTGGTGACGCCTTTTGATAAGTCTTCTATCAAGGATATCGAGCGTGCGATCAATGCATCTGACTTAGGTATTACCCCATCTAGCGACGGCTCTGTCATTCGTTTGGTTATTCCAGCCTTGACTGAGGAAACTCGTCGCGACTTGGCTAAAGAAGTGAAAAAAGTCGGTGAAAATGCTAAGATTGCGATTCGTAACATCCGCCGTGATGCGATGGACGAAGCTAAGAAGCAGGAGAAAGCCAAAGAAATCACTGAAGATGAATTGAAGGTTCTTGAAAAAGATATCCAAAAAGTCACTGATGATGCTGTCAAACATATTGATGATATGACAGCGAATAAGGAAAAAGAACTTCTAGAAGTTTAATATTTTAGCAGAATCAAAACTCAGTTGGCTTTGGCTGACTGAGTTGTTTTAACATTAAAATCCTTGCGGTTTGAAGAAGCAAGGTAGAAATAGGACTATATGAATACAAATCTTGCTAGCTTCATCGTGGGGATTATCACAGATGAAAACGATCGGTTTTACTTTGTTCAGAAGGACGGACAGACTTATGCGCTTTCTAAGGAAGAGGGACCGCATGAGCTCGGTCAATCTGTCAAGGGCTTTGCTTACAGCGATATGAAGCAGAAGCTTCGCCTAACGACTCTTGAAGTCACAGCGACCCAAGAACAGTTTGGTTGGGGAACAGTGACGGAGGTTCGCAAGGATCTGGGCGTCTTTGTCGATACCGGTTTGCCAGATAAGCAAATCGTGGTGTCACTAGACATCTTGCCAGAAATCAAGGAACTCTGGCCAAAAAAGGGCGACCGCCTCTATATTCGTCTGGATGTGGATAAGAAAGACCGCATCTGGGGCCAGCTGGCCTATCAGGAGGACTTCCAGCGCTTGGCTCGTCCTGCCTACAATAACATGCAGAATCAAAATTGGCCAGCCATCGTTTATCGCCTCAAGCTTTCTGGCACCTTCGTCTATCTGCCAGAGAATAATATGCTGGGCTTTATCCATCCGAGCGAGCGCTATGCAGAGCCACGTCTGGGGCAGGTCTTGGACGCACGGGTAATTGGCTTCCGTGAAGTAGACCGCACCCTTAACCTCTCCCTCAAGCCTCGCTCCTTTGAAATGCTGGAAAACGATGCTCAGATGATCTTGACATATCTGGAGAGCAATGGCGGCTTCATGACTTTGAACGATAAATCTTCACCAGACGACATCAAGGCCACTTTTGGTATTTCCAAAGGCCAGTTTAAAAAAGCCCTGGGCGGTCTCATGAAAGCTGGTAAAATCAAGCAGGACCCGACTGGAACGGAGTTGATTTAAATGAGAAAATCTTTTTACAGCTGGCTGATGACAGAGCGCAATCCTAAAAGTAATAAGCCCAAAGCTATTTTGGCAGATTTGGCTTTTCAGGACACGGCCTTTCCTAAGCATACGGATGATTTTGATGTGGTCAGCCGTTTTCTAGAGGAACATGCAAATTTTTCCTTTAACTTGGGTGAGTTCGATGCGATTTGGGAAGAGTATCAGGCTCATTAAGTGGATAATGGCTAGGGATAGTCATTTTCTGCTTGCTTTGATATAATAAAGGTAATTCATTCAATAAATTAAAATAGAGAGGTTCTTTGTTTGCAGGAACATTCAGTAGAATTGAAACTGGGCCATCCAGATGATGCCTTTCATCTCTTTGGCTCTAATGAACGCCATCTGCGCTTGATGGAGCAGGAATTGAAGGTCACCATTCATGCCCGAACCGAGATTGTGCAGATTTTAGGTACGGAGGCTGCCTGCGAGGAGGCCAGACAGGTCATTCAGGCTCTCTTGGTCTTGGTCAATCGTGGCATGACCATCGGTACTCCCGATGTTGTGACAGCCATTACCATGGTCAAAAATGATGAAATTGATAAGTTTGTAGCTCTTTACGAAGAAGAGATTATCAAGGACAGCTATGGTAAGCCGATTCGGGTCAAGACACTTGGCCAGAAAATCTATGTGGACAGTGTTAAAAATCACGATATCGTCTTTGGGATTGGGCCAGCTGGAACAGGGAAGACTTTTCTGGCGGTGACCTTGGCCGTGACAGCTCTCAAGCGTGGGCAGGTCAAACGAATCATCTTGACGCGACCAGCGGTAGAAGCTGGTGAGAGTCTGGGCTTCCTGCCGGGAGACCTTAAAGAAAAGGTGGATCCTTATCTGCGTCCAGTCTATGATGCCTTGTATCAGATTTTGGGCAAGGACCAGACGACGCGCCTGATGGAGCGAGAAATCATTGAGATTGCACCTTTAGCCTATATGCGGGGGCGGACGCTGGATGATGCCTTTGTCATTCTGGATGAAGCTCAGAATACCACCATCATGCAGATGAAGATGTTTCTGACACGTCTGGGCTTCCAGTCCAAGATGATTGTCAATGGAGACATCAGCCAGATTGACCTGCCTCGTAATGTCAAATCTGGCCTCATAGACGCTCAGGAGAAATTGAAGAACATCTCCCAGATTGATTTTGTCCATTTCTCAGCCAAGGACGTGGTCCGCCATCCAGTGGTGGCACAGATTATCCGTGCCTATGAACCGCCAGCTCCTAAGAAAGAGGATAGTGAAATAGCTGAGGACGAAAGCACTAGCTGATAAAAAAACGACTAACTTGATAAGCAAGTTAGTCGTTTTCTAGTGTCTGAAAATTATTTGGTTAAACCGTAGTTGTAGTCATCATCTTGCATGGCTTCAACTTCACCAAGAAGGTAACCATTTCCGACTTGAGAGAAGAAGTCGTGGTTAGATGTTCCTGTTGAGATCCCGTTCATGACGATTGGGTTGACATCGTCCGCTGAATCTGGGAAGAGTGGATCTTGTCCTAGGTTCATGAGAGCCTTATTAGCATTGTAACGAAGGAAGGTCTTCACTTCTTCGGTCCAGCCAACACCGTCATAGAGGCTTTCTGTATAGCCCTCTTCGTTCTCGTAGAGGGTATAGAGAAGGTCGTACATCCATTCTTTGAGTTTCTCTTGCTCTTCTTCAGGCAATTCATTGAAACCAAGTTGGAATTTGTAACCAATGTAAGTCCCGTGGACAGACTCATCACGGATGATTAGTTTGATGATTTCCGCAACGTTGGCTAGTTTGTTGTTACCGAGATAGTAGAGGGGTGTAAAGAAACCAGAGTAGAAGAGGAAGGTTTCAAGGAAGACGCTGGCAACTTTCTTTTCAAGGGGGCTACCATTGAGGTAGATTTCATTGATAATTTCAGCTTTTCTTTGTAGGTAGGGATTAGTGTTAGTCCATTCAAAGATTTCTTCGATTTCAGCCTTGGTATTCAAGGTAGAAAAGATAGAAGAATAAGATTTTGCGTGGACAGATTCCATAAATTGGATGTTATTGAAAACAGCTTCCTCATGCGGTGTACGGATGTCTGAGCGAAGAGCTTGTACACCAGTTTCAGATTGCATGGTATCAAGAAGGGTCAACCCACCAAAGACTTTTCCTACCAAGTCTTTTTCTTTGTTTGAAAGTTTTCTCCAGTCGTCTAGGTCATTTGACAGAGGGATACGAGTATCGAGCCAGAATTGCTCTGTCAGCTTTTCCCAAGTTGATTTGTCGATGACATCTTCGATGGCATTCCAGTTTATGGCTTTATAGTAAGTTTCCATGATAATCTCGCTTTAAATTTTTAATACTTGCTTATGTCGTGAGGGAAACGATTTCCTTCAGCAACATTGCGATAAGTGTTTTTTTATACTTTATTTTGTTGAATTTAAATGGTGTAATTGTAAATTGTTACTTACTAGATCACACAGCTTTCACATTGGTTAGCGCCTACTTCGCCGCCATCGTCAGTAAAGGTGCGGACGTAGTAGATGGACTTGATTCCCTTGTTGAAGGCGTAGTTACGCAGGATAGAAAGGTCGCGGGTTGTTTGCTTGCTTTCTTTTTTCCATTCGTAGAGGCCTTTTGGAATATCACTGCGCATAAAGAGAGTCAGAGATAGACCTTGGTCCACGTGCTCAGTTGCAGCGGCGTAAACATCAATTACCTTGCGCATGTCCATGTCATAGGCACTGGTGTAGTAAGGAATGGTCTCAGTTGACAAACCTGCCGCAGGATAGTAAATCTTACCGATTTTCTTTTCCTGACGTTCTTCGATCCGCTGAGTGATTGGATGGATTGAAGCAGAAACATCATTGATATAGCTGATAGAGCCATTTGGTGCAACAGCTAGGCGATTTTGATGGTAGAGACCGTCCGCTTTTATCTTGTCACGAAGTTCTGCCCAATCCTCTGCAGATGGGATAAAGATGTCTTTGAAAAGTTCCTTCACACGTTCAGACTTAGGTACAAATTCACCCGTCAGGTATTTGTCAAAGTAAGTGCCGTTAGCATAGTCAGATTTTTCAAAGTTATGGAAGGTTACACCGCGCTCGCGAGCGATATTGTTAGACTCAACTAAAGTCCAGTAGTTCATGAGCATAAAATAGATGCTGGTGAACTCGACAGCTTCCGCTGATCCATAATCGATCAGCTGCTGTGCCAAGTAGCTGTGCAGTCCCATAGCTCCTAGTCCAAAGGTGTGCGCCAGACTGTTACCGTGGTCAATCGAAGGAACAGCCGTAATATGCGAGCTGTCTGTAACAAAGGTTAAAGCGCGTGTCATAGTCCGGATGGATTTTCCGAAGTCAGGCGAAGTCATCATGTTGACAACGTTGGTAGAGCCTAAGTTACATGATACATCTGTTCCCAGGTGGAGATACTCTTGTGCGTCATTCAAGAGACTAGGCTCTTGTACTTGCAGGATTTCAGAGCAAAGGTTGCTCATGATGATTTTACCGTCAATTGGATTTGAACGGTTGGCCGTATCAATGTTTACGATATATGGATAGCCAGACTCTTGTTGCAATTTAGAAATCTCTGTTTCCAAATCACGAGCCTTGATCTTAGTCTTGGTGATCTTAGGATTGGCAACTAGCTCATCGTATTTCTCTGTAATATCGATATAGGCAAATGGTACACCGTATTCACGTTCGATTGAGTAAGGGCTGAAGAGGTACATTTCTTCGTTCTTACGCGCTAATTCGTAGAATTTATCTGGAATGACAACACCGAGTGAGAGGGTTTTTACACGAACTTTTTCGTCAGCATTTTCTTTTTTGGTAGAAAGGAAAGCGATAATATCTGGGTGGAAGACATTGAGATAAACAACCCCAGCTCCCTGACGTTGCCCCAGCTGGTTAGAGTAAGAGAAGCTGTCCTCAAAGAGTTTCATAACAGGCACAACGCCAGATGCAGCTCCTTCATAACCCTTGATAGGCGCTCCAGCTTCCCGCAGATTGCTGAGGGAAATACCGACCCCACCTCCGATACGAGAGAGCTGCAGGGCGGAGTTGATGGAGCGGCCGATTGAGTTCATGTCATCTGTTACTTGGATGAGGAAGCAGGAAACCAATTCGCCACGACGAGCTCGACCAGCGTTGAGGAAGCTTGGTGTAGCCGGTTGATAGCGCTGGTGGATGATTTCATTTGCAATATCCTTGGCAATGGCTTCATCTCCGTTGGCAAAGTAGAGAGCATTAAAGAGCACCCGATCTTCCATGCTTTCCAGATAGTATTCACCATCATTTGTCTTCAGTGCATACTGGTTATAGAATTTATAGGCAGCCATGAAAGATTTGAACTTGAAATCTTGAGCATGGATAAAAGCAGACAACTCTTCAATATATTCAGGAGAATAGAGTTGGATAAATTCTTTTTCCAAGTAGTTTTCTTCGATTAAATATTGAATTTTTTCAGTAATAGAAGCAAACTTCATCGTGTTTGGTTCAACATTTTCTTTAAAGAAGGCTTCCAAAGCTTCCTTGTCTTTGTGAAGCATGATTTGCCCATTGACTGGACGGTTAATTTCGTTATTTAGACGGAAGTAAGTCACATCTTCTAAGTGTTTGAGTCCCATAATTTTCCTTTTTCTAAAATGTCTTTTGCTTTTACAAAATAAACGGCTCCTACGAATGATAGGAGCGGCAACAAAGCTCTAAATACTGGCGAGATTATGATAATTTTTTGAGTTTACCAGGCTGGAAACCAGAAAATGCTTCAGTTGACGTTTGAATAACAGGCGCTGCATTGAAACCGAGGCTTTTAACATGGTCGATGTATTCTGGTTGCTCATCAAGATTGATTTCGCGATATTCCACATTGTTGGTATCAAGAAAACGCTTGGTCATCTTGCATTGAACACAATCATTTTTAGAGTAAATAGTTACCATTAGATGATTCCTCTATACTTTCATTTTCTTAAATTTAAATCTGAAACTAGTATATCTAAAAGCGAATTCGATGTCAACAGTTTTGAACTAAATATTGTATGATATTTTCTTATAGCAACTATTGAGATACAATATATAGTGTGTAAAACATCGAAATAAAGAGAAATAACCACAAGGAGTCACAGCGCTTACTGTACTTTAAGCGAAGCTAGACCAAGACGAATTCATTATAGGGAAGAAAGCCTTGAAACTATTTCGGAAAGAGAGGGAGTTGACGATTGAATCTACTATTTTAAAACAGAATTCATTTTCAAACTCTAACGAAATATTTTGTAAGCGGGCTATAAAATTCTTGAAAAAGATTTCAAAAAGTGATATAATATCAACTTGTAAGGGTTATCACTTTAACTCAAAAAGAATTATTTTAAAGGAGAGTCTAACTATGGCTTCTAAAGATTTCCACATTGTGGCAGAAACAGGTATTCACGCGCGTCCAGCAACATTGTTGGTACAAACAGCTAGCAAATTTGCTTCAGATATCACTCTTGAGTACAAAGGTAAATCAGTAAACCTTAAATCAATCATGGGTGTTATGAGTCTTGGTGTTGGCCAAGGTGCTGACGTTACAATCTCAGCTGAAGGTGCAGACGCGGATGATGCTATCGCTGCTATCTCAGAAACAATGGAAAAAGAAGGATTGGCATAAGAAAATGACAGAAATGCTTAAAGGAATTGCAGCATCTGACGGTGTTGCCGTTGCTAAGGCATATCTATTAGTTCAACCGGATTTGTCATTTGAGACTGTTTCAGTCGATGATACGAATGCAGAAGAGGCTCGTTTGGATGCAGCTCTTGAAGCTTCACAGAACGAGCTTTCTGTTATCCGTGAGAAAGCAGTAGATAGCCTTGGTGAGGAAGCGGCTCAAGTATTTGACGCTCACTTAATGGTACTCGCTGACCCTGAAATGGTTGGTCAAATCAAAGAAACGATCCGTACTAAGAAAGTAAATGCGGAAGCTGGTCTGAAAGAAGTTACAGACATGTTTATCGCTATTTTTGAAGGTATGGAAGACAATCCATACATGCAAGAACGTGCGGCAGACATTCGTGACGTAACGAAGCGTGTTTTGGCAAACCTTTTGGGCAAGAAATTACCAAATCCAGCTTCTATCAATGAAGAATCAGTTGTGATTGCACATGACTTGACTCCTTCTGATACGGCTCAATTAGACAAGAAATTTGTTAAAGCGTTTGTAACCAATATCGGTGGACGAACAAGCCACTCTGCGATTATGGCGCGTACGCTTGAAATCGCAGCGGTATTGGGAACCAATAATATTACTGAACTCGTTAAAGACGGCGATATCATTGCAGCAAATGGTATCACTGGTGAAGTTATCATTAACCCAACTGAAGAGCAGGCAGCAGCATTCAAGGTAGCTGGTGAAGCTTATGCGAAGCAAAAAGCTGAATGGGCTCTCTTGAAAGATGCTCAAACAGTGACTGCCGATGGCAAACACTTTGAACTCGCTGCTAACATTGGTACACCAAAAGACGTTGAAGGTGTCAATGCAAATGGTGCTGAAGCCGTAGGTCTTTACCGTACAGAATTCCTTTACATGGATTCACAAGACTTCCCAACAGAAGACGAGCAATACGAAGCTTACAAGGCTGTCTTGGAAGGCATGAATGGAAAACCAGTGGTTGTCCGTACGATGGACATCGGTGGAGATAAGGAGCTTCCTTACTTCGATATGCCGCATGAAATGAATCCATTCCTTGGTTTCCGTGCATTGCGTATCTCTATCTCTGAAACTGGTGACGCTATGTTCCGTACACAGATCCGCGCTCTCTTGCGTGCTTCTGTACATGGACAATTGCGTATCATGTTCCCAATGGTTGCTCTCTTGACAGAATTCCGTAAAGCTAAAGCAGTTTACGAAGAAGAAAAAGCGAAATTGCAAGCTGAAGGTGTTGCTGTAGCGGACAATATTCAAGTAGGTATCATGATTGAAATTCCGGCAGCAGCAATGCTAGCTGATCAATTTGCCAAAGAAGTTGATTTCTTCTCTATCGGTACTAACGACTTGATCCAATACACAATGGCAGCTGACCGTATGAACGAACAAGTTTCATACCTCTACCAACCATACAATCCATCAATCCTTCGCTTGATCAACAATGTTATCAAGGCAGCTCATGCTGAAGGCAAATGGGCAGGTATGTGTGGAGAAATGGCCGGTGACCAAACAGCTGTGCCGCTTCTTGTCGGAATGGGCTTGGATGAATTCTCTATGAGTGCCACTTCTGTCCTTCGGACTCGTAGCCTTATGAAGAAATTGGATACGAAGAAGATGGAAGAACTTGCACAACGCGCATTGACTGAATGTGCAACGATGGAAGAAGTTCTTGAACTTGAAAAAGAATATCTTGACTTCGATTAATCTGAAAATTAAGATCAGGAAATTTTCCTGGTCTTTTTTAGTTTTCTTCAGCGTCATAGTAGACCTAGTGTAGAAAGTGAGAATTGATAAAAAAGAGAGAAATACAGAGAGTTAATATGAGCAAAAGAAGATGATTCATGAAATTTGTGAAAAATTTCTTTAAATTTCTAAAATTTAGTTGAAATTTTCAGAAAATTTGATAAAATGATACTTAATAACATTTTGGAGGGGACACGTGACACAATATAAGAACTATATAAATGGAGAGTGGAGAGCTTCTGAAAATGAAATCACCATCTCATCTCCTATCAATAATGAGATTTTAGGAACTGTTCCTGCCATGAGTCAGGCAGAGGTTGATTATGCGATGGCGAGCGCTCGGGCGGCTTTGCCAGCTTGGCGATCTCTTTCAGCAGTCGAACGTGCAGCTTATCTGCATAAGGCTGCGGATATTTTGGAGCGCGATCAGGAGAAGATTGGCGAAATTCTTGCAAAAGAAGTTGCCAAGGGTATCAAAGCGGCAGTCGGAGAGGTAGTCCGGACAGCAGACTTGATTCGTTATGCAGCTGAAGAGGGCATTCGTATTCATGGCCAGGTTATGGAAGGGGGCGGCTTTGAAGCTGCCAGCAAGAAAAAACTGGCTATGGTCCGTCGTGAGCCTGTAGGAGTTGTACTGGCCATTGCGCCATTTAACTACCCAGTCAACCTATCTGGTTCTAAGATTGCTCCTGCCCTTATCGGCGGAAATGTTGTGATGTTTAAGCCACCTACACAAGGTTCAATCTCTGGTTTGCTCTTGGCTCAGGCTTTTGCTGAGGCAGGTCTGCCTGCCGGTGTTTTCAATACCATTACTGGTCGTGGTTCAGAAATCGGAGACTACATCATTGAGCATAAGGAAGTAAACTACATTAACTTTACTGGCTCCACTCCAATCGGTGAGCGCATCGGTAAGTTGGCTGGTATGCGTCCAATTATGCTTGAATTGGGTGGTAAGGATGCTGCAGTTGTGCTGGAAGATGCTGACTTGGAGCATGCAGCTAAGCAGATTGTTGGCGGGGCATACTGTTATTCCGGCCAGCGCTGTACGGCCATTAAACGTGTCATTGTCATGGAGAGCGTAGCAGATAAATTGGCAGCGTTGCTTCAGGCAGAGGTAGAGAAACTGACGGTTGGTGATCCCTTTGATAATGCGGATATCACACCAGTCATTGATCATGCATCAGCAGATTTCATCTGGGGGTTGATTGAAGACGCTCAGGAAAAGGGAGCGTCAGCCTTGACAGAAATCAAACGTGAAGCAAATCTCATCTGGCCTGCCTTGTTTGACCATGTGACACTGGATATGAAATTAGCTTGGGAAGAGCCATTTGGTCCTGTTCTTCCGATTATTCGTGTGACTTCCGTTGAAGAGGCTATTCAGATCTGTAACCAGTCAGAATTTGGTCTTCAATCTTCAGTCTTTACAAATGATTTCCCGAAAGCATTTGAAATTGCTGAGAAACTGGAAGTGGGTACTGTACACATCAATAATAAGACACAACGTGGTCCAGATAACTTCCCATTCCTTGGTGTTAAGGGATCTGGAGCCGGAGTGCAAGGGATTCGTTACAGTATCGAAGCGATGACACAAGTGAAATCCATCGTGTTTGATGTGAAATAATGAGAAAGGCGGCTTTGTGCGGCCTTTTTTCTTACCATAATGCACTTGCAAATCTAACATGTGATCGGACAATTTGAAAAGAAATAAGTATTTATATTTTTGATTACTTATCATTTTAAAATGTAAATTTACATATTGGTCTATACAAATTTTAACCATTTTATCTCTAATTTTATATCAAATAATTCAAGTAAAAGCCTGTAGAATCAGTATTTTATGAGATCTTCTTCAACGATCTATTGATATAGCAACTCATTCTTGTAAAGAAATTGGGCTTTTGAAATTTTTGAGATGGTTTTTGGAAATTTACTTGAAAAATATAAGAAAATGGGGTAAAATAGAAACATAGAAAACGCTTACAAATAGAAAGGTGACTAAATGGACAAAAAAGAAGCATTAAGAACCTTTACAACAGGTGAAAACTTTCATTTGCAGCATTATTTGGGAGTGCATCAGGATGTGGTGGATGGCAAGGCTGGCTACACCTTTAGAGTCTGGGCTCCAAATGCGCAGAATGTGCATCTGATTGGAGATTTCACCAATTGGTATGGAGAGCAGATTCCTATGACTCGCAATGAAGGCGGTGTCTGGGAAGTCTTCACGGATTTGCCTAAGGAAGGAGATATTTACAAGTACAATATCAAACGCAGTAGTGGTCAGGAAATCTTGAAAATTGATCCGCTGGCTATCTATTTGGAAGAGCGTCCAGGTACGGGAGCTATTGTTCGGACTATTCCAGAGAAGAAGTGGCAAGATGGACTTTGGCTGGCTCGGAGAAAGCGTTGGGGCTTTTTCTCAAGACCGGTCAATATCTATGAAGTGCATGCTGGATCTTGGAAACGTAATCCTGACGGCAGTCCATATTCTATGGCTCAGCTTAAGGAGGAGTTGATTCCTTATCTGGTAGAAATGAACTACACGCACGTTGAGTTCATGCCGCTTATGGCCCATCCTTTGGGACTCAGCTGGGGCTACCAGCTCATGGGTTACTTTGCCTTTGAACATACTTATGGAACGCCAGAGGAATTTCAGGACTTTGTCGAAGAATGTCACTTGAATAATATTGGTGTCATTGTGGACTGGGTTCCAGGTCACTTTACCATCAATGACGATGCCTTGGCCTACTATGATGGAACACCAACCTTTGAGTATCAGGATCATGACCGAGCTCACAACTATGGCTGGGGTGCCTTGAATTTTGACTTGGGAAAAAATGAAGTGCAATCTTTCTTGATTTCTAGTATCAAGTTCTGGATTGATTTCTACCATCTAGATGGGGTTCGTGTGGATGCGGTTAGCAACATGCTCTATCTAGACTACGATAGTGGTCCTTGGCAGCCAAACAAGGACGGCGGTAATCGTAACTATGAAGGCTACTATTTCTTGCAGCGCTTGAATACGGTCATCAAGCTAGCTCATCCTGATGTCATGATGATTGCTGAAGAGAGCTCGTCCGAAACCAAGATTACGGGCATGAGAGAGATGGGTGGTTTGGGCTTTGACTTCAAGTGGAATATGGGCTGGATGAATGATATTCTCCGTTTCTACGAAGAAGACCCGATTTACCGCAAGTACGATTTTAATCTGGTGACCTTCAGCTTTATGTATGTTTTTTCTGAAAACTTCCTCTTGCCTTTCTCTCACGACGAAGTCGTTCATGGTAAGAAGAGCATGATGCATAAGATGTGGGGTGACCGCTACAATCAATTTGCTGGTCTACGCAACCTCTTGACCTATCAAATCTGCCATCCAGGCAAGAAATTGCTCTTTATGGGTTCAGAATTTGGTCAATTCCTAGAGTGGAAGTCAGAAGAGCAGCTGGAATGGTCAAATCTGGACGATCAGATGAACAAGCAGATGCAGAGCTTCACTTCGGCCCTCAACGCCTTTTATCGAGATAATCGTCCGCTTTGGGAGATTGATCTTAGCTACGATGGCATCGAAATCATTGATGCCGACAATACCGATCAGAGTGTCCTTTCCTTTATCCGTAAGACGGAAAAAGGAGATATGTTAGTCTGTGTATTCAATATGGTGCCAGTAGAGCGCAAAAACTTTACCATTGGTGTGCCAGTGGAAGCCATTTATGAAGAAGTATGGAATACTGAATTAGAGAAATGGGGAGGTGTTTGGAAGGAACACAACGAAACAGTTCAGTCTCAAGAGGGACTATGGAAAGATTATCCGCAGACCTTGACCTTTACGCTACCAGCTTTGGGAGCAAGTATTTGGAAAATCAAGCGTCGTGTGAATGTTCGTAAAAATGCTAAAAAAGATTCCACAAAGGAGTAGGATATGAAGAATGAAATGCTAGCTTTGATTCTTGCCGGTGGGCAAGGAACTCGTCTTGGAAAGCTCACACAAAGTATTGCAAAACCAGCAGTACAGTTTGGTGGTCGTTATCGTATTATTGATTTCGCGCTGTCAAACTGTGCCAACTCTGGGATTAATAATGTCGGTGTGATTACCCAGTACCAACCACTTGCTTTGAACAGCCATATCGGGAACGGTTCAAGCTGGGGCTTGGATGGTATCAATACAGGTGTATCCATTCTTCAGCCTTACTCTGCCAGTGAAGGAAATCGTTGGTTTGAGGGAACAAGCCACGCTATTTTCCAAAATATTGACTATATCGATAGTATCAATCCTGAATATGTTTTAATCCTATCTGGTGATCATATCTACAAGATGGACTATGATGATATGCTCCAATCCCACAAGGATAACAGCGCTAGTTTGACGGTTGCTGTCTTAGATGTGCCTCTCAAGGAAGCTAGCCGTTTTGGTATTATGAATACCGATGCCAATAACCGGATCGTTGAATTTGAAGAAAAACCAGAAAATCCTAAATCTACCAAGGCTTCTATGGGAATCTATATCTTTGACTGGCAACGTCTCCGCAATATGTTGATTGCTGCTGAAAAGAGCAATGTCGATATGTCCGACTTTGGTAAAAATGTTATCCCTAACTATCTTGAATCTGGCGAAAGCGTTTATGCTTACGAATTTAACGGCTACTGGAAAGACGTTGGTACGATTGAGTCACTTTGGGAAGCGAACATGGAATACATTAGTCCAGAAAATGCTTTAGACAGTCGTGATCGTCAGTGGAAAATTTACTCACGTAACTTGATTTCACCACCAAACTACCTTGGTGCAAATGCTCATGTTGAAGATTCTTTGGTAGTTGATGGCTGTTTCGTAGATGGAACTGTTAAGCATTCTATTCTTTCAACGGGCGCTCAAGTTCGTGAGGGTGCAGAAGTTATTGATTCTGTCATTATGAGTGGCGCTATTATTGGCCAAGGAGCTAAGATTAAACGTGCGATCATTGGTGAGGGCGCTGTTATTTCTGATGGTGTAGAGATTGACGGAACAGATGAAGTGCAAGTAGTCGGATATAATGAAAAAGTGGGGGTACCAACAGATGAAGATTGATAAATATTCAGCGATTTTAGGAAATACGGTCGGTTTCCACGACATGTCAACCTTAACAGAACATCGTCCAGTTGCTAGTTTGCCATTTGGAGGGAAATACCGTTTGATTGACTTCCCACTGTCTAGTCTTGCTAATGCTGGTGTTCGTAGCGTCTTTGGTATCTTCCAACAAGACAATATCAGCTCTGTCTTTGACCATATTCGTTCAGGTCGTGAGTGGGGCTTGTCTACACTTTTGAGTCACTACTATCTAGGAATTTACAATACCCGTGTAGAAAGTAGCACAGTTGGTAAGGAATATTATGAACAGTTACTGACTTATCTGAAGCGCTCAGGCTCTAACCAAACTGTAGCCCTGAACTGTGATGTGTTGATCAACATTGACCTTAATCAGGTCTTCCACTTACATAACACGACCCAGCAACCGATGACGGTGGTTTACAAGAAATTGCCATCTAAAGATATTTCAGATGTAAATGCAGTTCTGCAAGTCAGCGAAACGGACCATGTCCTAGGACATAAGCTGCATAGTGATAGAGACGAGGGCGAGCTCTTCAATATGTCCACTGATATTTTTGTAGTAGATACGCCGTGGTTGATTGAAAAATTGGAAGAAGAAGCCCAAAAAGAATTCCCACAAAAATTACGCTATGTTCTTCGGGACTTGGCAGCTGAAGTTGGAGCTTTTGCTTACGAGTACACAGGCTATCTGGCAAATATCTACTCTGTTGAATCATACTATAAGGCCAATAAAGATATGCTTGATCGGCAGAAATTCTACTCTCTCTTCTCACCAAATCAAAAGATTTATACAAAGGTGAAAAACGAAGAGCCGACTTACTATGCAACAGGATCGAAGGTAAATCGCTCTCAGTTTGCCTCAGGTAGTATTGTAGAAGGTGAAGTTGTAAACTCTGTTATCTCGCGGAATACAAGAATTTTAGCGGGTAGCAGTGTCAAAGACAGTCTCCTCTTTCCACGCGTTGTCGTTGGAAAAAATGCAGTGGTAGAATATGCAATTGTGGACAAGGGCGTTGAGATTGCTGAAGGAGTAGTCGTTCGAGGTACAGCTGAACATCCAGTTGTACTGAAGAAAGGTCAAAAAGTTACAGAGGACATCGTTTCATGAAAATTTTATTTGTAGCAGCAGAAGGGGCACCTTTTTCCAAGACGGGTGGTTTGGGGGACGTTATCGGCGCCCTCCCCAAATCCTTGGTCAAAGCTGGTCATGAAGTTGGGGTTATTCTGCCATATTATGACATGACGGATGCTAAATTTGGTGATCAAGTTGAAGACCTCTTCTCCTTTGAAGTCAGTGTCGGCTGGCGTCGGGAGTATGTCGGCGTCAAAAAGATTGAGTTGGAAGGTGTGAACTTCTACTTTATCGACAATCAGCATTATTTCTTCCGTGGACATGTCTATGGTGATTTTGATGACGGCGAACGTTTTGCCTATTTCCAATTAGCAGCAATCGAGCTGATGGAGCGCATTGACTTTATTCCAGATGTTCTCCATGCGCACGACTACCATACGGCTATGATTCCTTTCTTGGTCAAGGAAAAATACCGCTGGATTCAGGCCTATAATAACATCAAGACAGTGCTGACGATTCACAACTTAGAGTTTCAGGGACAATTTCCGGATAGTATGCTTTGGGAACTCTTTGGTGTCGGCTATGAACGTTATGCGGATGGCACTCTCCGTTGGAATGACTGCCTCAACTGGATGAAAGCGGGCATTCTCTATGCGGATCGCGTGACAACTGTTTCACCGAGCTATGCCAACGAAATTCGGACAGCTGAGTTTGGCTGCGGTCTGGATCAGGTTCTTCGGATGGAGTCTGGCAAGCTGGTCGGTATTGTCAATGGTATTGATACAGATATCTATAATCCAGAAACAGATAAATTGCTGGCTCACCACTTTAATAAAGATGATTTGACTGGGAAATTGGAAAATAAACGAGCTCTTCAAGCAAAAGTAGGCTTGCCAGTTCGAGATGATGTTCCTGTCGTTGGTATCGTCTCTCGTTTGACTCGTCAAAAAGGTTTTGATTTGGTGGTGGAAGAGCTGCATAATCTGCTTCAGGAAGATGTGCAAATTGTGCTACTTGGAACAGGAGACCCTGCATTTGAACGGGCCTTCGCTTGGTTTGGCCAGGCTTATCCTGAAAAATTATCCGCTAATATCCTTTTTGATGTTACTTTGGCTCAGGAAATCTATGCAGCTAGTGATATTTTCCTTATGCCGAGTCGCTTTGAACCTTGCGGTCTGTCTCAGATGATGTCCATGCGCTACGGGACACTGCCACTTGTTCACGAAGTTGGTGGTTTGCGCGATACGGTTGAACCTTTCAATGTCTATAGTGGACAGGGAACAGGCTTTAGCTTCAATAACTTCTCTGGTTATTGGCTAACATGGACTTTCAAAGAAGCCCTAAATCTTTACTGGCATGACCAAGAAGCTTGGCATAGTCTGCAAATACAGGCGATGGAAAGAGATTTCTCTTGGGATACAGCCAGTCGAGCATACAGTGATTTATATGAGTCACTACTATAGTATATTGCAATAGAACAGCAATCCTCTCTTGTTTCTGACAAGAGAGGATTTGTCGGGTAAGTGCTCTTTCTCATGTTGACATCTTATCCAGACGGATGCTTTTCCCAAAAAGAAAGGAAGTTGATTGGTAAAAATGGAATTAAATAAAGAACAGTTTATCCGAGATTTCAAGGATACTTTGCACGAACGACAGCTGATTAAGATTGCGGATGCTACGCCTGCCGAGCTTTTTCAAGCTCTCGCTAGCACCATTCGTAAATATATTACGCCACTGTGGCTGGAGCGCCGCAATAAGCTCGTGGAACAGCAGCAAAAGACAGCCTATTATTTCTCAATTGAGTTTCTGCCGGGACGTATGCTGGAAACTAACCTACTCAATTTAGGTATTCTTGACACGGTCAAGGAAAGCTTTGCTGAGCTCGGAGTTGACTTTGAAGATGTAAAAAATGCTGAGCACGATATGGCTTTGGGAAATGGGGGCCTTGGTCGTTTGGCAGCAGCCTTCATGGACTCGCTAGCTACAACGGGCTATCCAGGTTTTGGGAATGGGATTCGCTATCGCTACGGTCTTTTCAAGCAGAGAATCGTAGATGGCTATCAGGTGGAAATTCCAGACGATTGGTTTGGCAGTCTGGGCAATGTCTGGGAAACCCGTAAGGATCACGGCATTGTGGATGTTAAAATCTTTGGCAATGTTTACCTCCGTGCTAATGAAGAAGGCCGCATTGTGCCGGTTTATGAGCATTCTAAAACCTTGCGGGCCGTTCCTTATGACGTGCCTCAGATTGGCTTTGGCAATGACAATATCAACAATCTCCGTCTATGGGATGTTGAAATCCCAGAAGAATACGAACTGGACTATCCAACTATTGAAGCCCGTCGACGGGTGCAGGATATTACAGCCATTCTCTATCCAGACGATTTTAGCTACGAAGGAAAAGAACTGCGCCTGATTCAGGAATACTTCATGACCAGCGCAGGGCTGCAAACCATTATCAAATCCTACCTCAAGCAAGGTCGTCCGCTCAAGGATATTCATGAGAAGGTTTCTGTCCATATCAACGATACCCACCCAGCAGTTGCGCCAGCTGAGTTTATGCGTCTTTTGCTGGATGACTATGGTCTCGAGTGGGCAGATGCTTGGAATGCTACGGTTAAAACCATGAGCTACACCAACCATACCATTTTGTCTGAAGCCTTGGAAAAATGGGATGCAGAGCTCTTTAAGAATGTCCTGCCGCGGGTTTATCAGATTATCTTAGAGATTGACAATCGCTATGTAGCTGAAATGGCTGGGCGTGGCCTTGATCCGCAAGTAATCGAAAACACTCGGATTGTCAAGGACAATCAAATCCACATGGCCCACTTGGCTATCATTGGCGGTCATTCAATCAATGGTGTTGCCAAACTCCACACCGAACTGCTTAAAGAAGATACTTTACGTGATTTTTACAGCATTTACCCAGAGAAGTTTAACAACAAGACCAATGGGATTATCCAGCGCCGCTGGCTGCAGATTGCGGACCAGCCTCTGTCAGCTGAGATTGATAAGTTGATTGGCAAGGGTTGGAGAAGTGATATTCACGAGCTGCGCAAGCTTTTGGAATTTCAAGACGATCAGCAAGTGCTGGCTGATTTCTACCGAGTGAAGCAAGAAGCCAAGGCTCGCCTGGCTAACTTCATCAAGGAATCAACAGGAGTAGAAGTCTCTACAGAAGCTATCTTTGATGTGCAGGTGAAACGCCTCCACGCTTATAAGCGTCAGCTGCTTAACCTACTTCATATCATCAAGCTTTACTGGGACCTCAAGGACAATCCTGATAAGGATATGGTGCCGCGCGTCTTTATCTTCGGTGCCAAGGCTGCTCCAGGCTACCACTTTGCCAAGTCGGTTATCAAGCTGATCAATGAAGTAGCTAATCTGGTCAACAAGGATGAAAGTCTGCAAGGCAAACTCAAGGTTGTTTTCCTAGAAAACTACCGGGTCAGCCTGGCTGAGCTCATCATTCCTGCTGCGGATGTGTCAGAACAAATTTCTCTGGCTTCCAAAGAAGCTTCTGGTACTTCCAACATGAAGTTCATGATGACAGGTGCCATTACCCTAGCCACTCTGGACGGAGCCAATATCGAAATTAAGGACGAGGTCGGTGACGACAACATTGTCATCTTCGGGATGGACAAGGATCAAGTTTACGAGCACTATGCCCGCCATGATTATTACTCACGCGGTGTCTATGAGAGCAATCCAGACATTCGTCGAGTGGTCGACACCTTTGTCAACGGTACTATTCCAAACGTTCGTGAAGAAGGATCTGAAATCTACGAAGCCCTCATCACACACAATGATGAATACTTCCTCTTGGAAGACTTTCATGCCTATGTAGAAGCTCAAGAGAAGATTGATGTTCTCTATCGTGACAAAGAAAAATGGGCCCGCATGAGCTTGATCAACATCGCAACATCCGACAAGTTCACTTCAGATGATACCATTGAGCAATATGCCAAGGAAATCTGGAATTTGGAGAAATAATACTCTTCAGAAAACATCAACAAAAAGAGATTGGGGCCTGGGTCTCAGTCTCTTTTACTATCCATCTACCATCTTGTTGAGAAATATGCTATAGTAGAGAAAGTATGAGAGTCCAACTTTTAGAAAAGCAGGGTAAGCAAGCATGAAAGACTACACGATTTTTTATCAACAATTAACAGCTCCTTTTCTCAGCCGCCCTAGGATAGTGAAAGGGATGGCCTATTTTAATAGGGGGATGACTGTTTTTATGCCTCTGGTGTATGGCTTGGTCTTGATTGATGCCTTTCTGATAGAGGGTTGGAAAGGGCTGCTTGCTTTTTTTCTCCTCCCAGCTATTGGATTTGGTCTCTTGTCATCGATTCGTAAACGGCTGAATCAAGCACGCCCCTACGAGAAATGGGCTATTCAACCCTTGCTGGCCAAGGATACATCAGGCAAGTCCATGCCCAGCCGCCATGTCTTTTCGGCGACAGTGATTTCCATGAGCTTGCTTTACTTTTTCTGGATGCCGGGGCTTATCTGCCTCTTGCTTTCAGCAGGGCTGGCTCTAGTGCGCGTGATTGGCGGAGTCCACTATCCAAAGGATGTAGTGATAGGATACCTTTGCGGAATTTGCTGGGGAGCTTTACTCTTTTTATTATAAAAGTCTGGCGAGAGCCAGATTTTTCTTTGTAAAGTAAGTTGAGGAGTAGACAAAGTGCCCGAGTCTATATTATAATGTAAGCAGTACCAAACTTTTATCATCAAGGAATGCCTGATTTTGGAAGATGAAAAATATGTAAGGAGACTATTATGTCAGAACCGTTATTTCTAGAGTCTGTGATGCAGGAGAAAATTTGGGGTGGCACCAAGCTGCATGATGTCTTTGGCTATGAAATTCCCAGTGACCATGTGGGAGAGTATTGGGCAATTTCGGCTCATCCGAACGGTGTCTCAACCGTCAAGAATGGCCGTTTTGCAGGTCAGAATCTAGATGCGCTCTATGCCGAGCACCGTGAGCTTTTTGGCAATCGTCCAGAGCCTGTCTTTCCGCTTTTGACGAAGATTTTGGATGCCAATGACTGGCTCAGCGTTCAGGTCCATCCAGATGATGCCTATGGACTAGAGCACGAAGGTGAGCTTGGCAAGACAGAATGCTGGTATGTCATCGCTGCAGACGAAGGGGCAGAGATTATATACGGTCACAATGCCAAGAGCAAGGAAGAGCTGCGCCAGCAAATCGAGAGCAAGGACTGGGATCATCTTTTGACCAAAATTCCAGTCAAGGCTGGTGATTTCTTCTATGTGCCAAGTGGCACCATGCATGCTATTGGCTCAGGGATTCTGATTTTAGAAACTCAGCAGTCTAGCGATACTACTTATCGGGTTTATGACTTTGATCGTAAGGACGACGCTGGCAATTTGCGCGAGTTGCATTTGGAGCAGTCTATTGATGTTCTGACTATCGGCGAGCCTGCTAATAGCCGTCCCGTTACCATTCAGGCAGACGATTTGATCTCTACTCTTTTGGTGGCCAATGACTTCTTTGCTGTTTACAAGTGGGACATTGCTGGTTCTGTTGAGTTTAAAAAGACAGCAGATTACAGTCTGTTTAGCGTTTTGGAGGGTGCTGGAGAGTTGACAGTGGATGGACTAGTGTATCCTATCGAAAAAGGCTCTCATTTCATCCTGCCGAGCGATGTCACAGAATGGACCTTGTCTGGCGACTTACAACTGATTGTCAGCCATCCATAGTGAAAAAACAAATGAGAGTGGGACAGAAATCGGTAATTCGTTAGAATTCGATTTCGTCGTCCCACCTCCGCACAGTTGAGTAGGGCTGTGAAAGCTGATGAAATCAGCGTAGTAGAGCCCACTCAACCACTGCGTCTTGCTCGACAATACAAAGACAATTGAGAGGCTAGGACTTTTGTCCCAGCCTCATTTTTCTTTATTTTCGCAGAATTAATAGAGAAAACAGGACTTTAACTTCAATCGGTGAAAAAGTCCAATAAATAAGGCATTTCATCATGGTTGCTTGAAGATATTTTTTCTGAAAAATGTTACAATGAAAAGGAATATCCAAAGGAGTCGAATATGGAACACAAAGAAAAAGATTTTAGTTTGTCCTGGTTTTTTAGATGGTTCTTGGATAACAAAGCCATTACCGTATTTTTGGTGACCTTGCTCATCGGTTTGAACATTTTTATTCTTAGCAAAATTAGCTTTATTTTTACACCAGTGATTGAGTTTATTGGTGTCATCATGTTGCCAGTGATTTTGGCTGGGCTGCTTTACTATCTGCTCAATCCCATTGTCGACTGGATGGAAAAGCGCAAGATTAACCGTGTGGCTGGGATTACAATTGTCTTTGTCTTGATTGGTGTTTTGATTGTGTGGGGCTTGGCGGTTGCTATTCCTAACTTGCAGCACCAGGTAGTAAGTTTTTCAAAAAATGTTCCCGCCTATCTCAAGCAAGCCAATAAAATGATTGATGATGTTTTGACCAATCATATTTCAGATGATTTGAAGCCACAAATTGAGCAAGTTACGAATAAGCTTTCGACTCAGATCACTTCATGGGCCAGCAATTTTTCATCTAAAGCAGTTAATTGGGCTAGCAATTTGATTAGTACGGCTTCGCAAATCATTGTGGCTATTATCATCATGCCTTTTATTCTTTTCTATTTGCTGCGTGATGGGAAAAATCTCAAAGGCTATGTGGTTCAGTTCTTGCCAACGAAATTCCGCGAGTCATTTGGTCAGGTCATGACAGATGTCAATACCCAGTTGGCCAATTATGTTCGTGGTCAGGTGACCGTAGCAATCATTGTGGCCCTTATGTTTATGATTTTTTTCAAGATCATCGGCTTGCGGTACGGTGTGACTCTAGCCGTTGTGGCAGGAGTTTTGAACTTGGTGCCTTATCTGGGAAGCTTCCTTGCCATGTTGCCGGCTTTGGTTCTTGGATTGATTGCTGGTCCGATCATGCTGTTGAAAGTCATTATCGTCTTTATCGTGGAGCAGACCATTGAGGGGCGCTTCGTGTCTCCGCTGATTTTGGGAAGCCAATTAAGCATCCATCCGATTACGATTTTATTTGTTTTGCTGACTTCAGGAGCCATGTTTGGTATCTGGGGTGTCTTGCTAGGAATTCCAGCTTATGCGTCAGCCAAGGTTGCCATCACAGCGCTCTTTAAGTGGTACAAGAAGGTCAGCGGTTTGTATGAAGAAAGTGTTCAAGAATTAGGAGAAGGCAGTGAGTAAGAGTGAACAAATGTTAACGGCCTTGCAAAATCAGGATTTAGCACAGGCTGAAAAGTATTTTGAAGAGGCTTTGATCCAAGATACCGATCAAGAGTTGTTAGAATTAGCCGATTACTTAGAAAGTATCGGCTTTTTCCCTCAAGCCAAGCGAATTTATGGAAAATTAGCTCCGCTTTTCCCCGAGTCCTATATCAGTCTGGCAACGATTGCTGCTGACGATGGTGACTTGGAAGAAGCTTTTGCCCATCTAGAGGAAATTGACTCAGAAAGTGAATGGTATGTGGCCGCTCTCTTGGCAAAAGCTGACCTCTATCAGCTAGAAGGATTGCCAGATGTGGCACGGGAGAAATTGCTGGAAGCTGCCAAACTGTCGGACGAACCTTTGGTGACTTTTGGTTTAGCAGAAATTGAGTTTGAATTGGAAAATTTTGCCCAGGCCATCAAGGAATATGCTCAGCTAGATAATCGCTCTATCTACGAGCAGACAGGCGTGTCCACCTACCAGCGTATTGGCCTTTGCTATGCTAGTCTGGGGAAAATCGAAGCAGCTATTGAATTTTTGGAAAAGGATGTGGAGCTGGAGTACGACGAAGAGACGGTCTATGAATTGGCAGCTATCTTGTATGAACAAGAGGAGTATCAAAAAGCTAATCTGTACTTCAAGCAGCTGGATACGATTTCGCCAGATTTTGAAGGCTATGAGTATGCCTACGCGCAGTCTCTCCATGCGGAGCATAAGACGGAGGAGGCCTTGGAAATGGCAGAGCAAGGCTTGACCAAAAATCCTTTCGAGACTCGCCTTTTGCTCCTCGCTTCGCAACTATCTTACGAACTGCATGATGTGGAAAAATCTGAAAACTACTTGCTGGCAGCTCAGGAAAATGCAGATGATTTAGAGGAAATTGCTCTACGCCTGACCAATCTCTATCTGGAGCAGGAACGCTACGATGAGGTTTTAGCTTTTGAGGAACAAGATCTAGACAATGTCTTGACGCGCTGGAATCTGGCGCGTGCTTATCAGGCCTTGGAAAATCTAGAAAAAGCTGGGGAGCTTTATCAGGAACTGGCAGTTGACTTGCAGGAAAATCCTGAATTTCTGGAAGAATATGTTTATTTATTGCGTGAATTAGGGCGTGTGGAAGAAGCAAAAATACAGGCTGGCAAATATCTGCGTTTGGTTCCAGATGACACTGCTATGGCAGATTTGTACGAAAGTTTGTAAAGTTCTCTTGAAAAATCTCTTGCCTTGCTAGTTTTCGATTATATTAGGAAGAGGCTTGTTTTTGCTGACACGATAGTTTGATTAAAGAAGGAGTAGAGATATTGTCCCAACTGAAACGAATCCAAGAAATGGAAGAGCATTTGAATAAATATTCTCAGGTCTTAGCGAAAGCTCAATCAGCTTTGGCTGAGCTGGAGGCCAGCCAGAAGAATTATATCCAGCTCCGAGATTATTACACCAGCCAGGTTTTCTTTGACGATTTGGAATTTTCCAATCGACCAGACTTTCCTGAGGATGTGGCCTGCGGTGTTCTGAGCGAAGATGCTGTCTACGATCTCATGGGAGAGCACTTTGAGACGGCGCTGCAGCTGCTAGACCTATCCAGTGCTATGCTGAAAGAAAGGTAGAGGCCTAGGAGGATTTTTGAAATAAAATGGCTTCTGTCGAAAGGCTAGAGCATGGACAACGTCAACGAAAGGATCGGAAATGTGGGAAATCTAAAACAAAGGCCGACCAACCGTTGACATTATTAAAGGAACATAAGATTTGCAGAAAGGCGGCAAGCATGCGCGACAACCATCTTCATACCTATTTTTCCTATGATTCTGAGGCGGATTTTTCTGACTATCTGGACCATTACGAGGGCGAGATTGTCACTACCGAGCACTATGACCTGTCCAATCCCTACCCTTACCAAGCTACCTCGCCCCATGATGATGTGCCTGACTATGCGGCCTATTCGGCAAAAATTGCAGAGCTGAACCAGCAATATGGCAACCGCATCAAAAAGGGGATTGAAATTGGTTACTATGCTCCGCGTAAGGCTGATATTTTATCATTCCTAGCCGATAAGGAATACGATCTGAAACTCCTATCTGTCCACCACAATGGTAGTTTTGACTATCTGGAAGAGCCTGTCTTGCAGCTGGATAAGATGGAGTTAATTCCCCGCTACCTGAGAGAGCTAGAGGAGGCAATCGAGGCTGTTCCGGCGGATGTCCTAGCCCACTTTGACTATGGCTTTCGGAAATTCGACCTTACCGTAGAGGAGTTAAAAACCTTTGAACCGCAGCTGCGACAGCTTTTTCAAAAGATGAGTGATCATGGTTTGGCCTTTGAACTCAACTGCAAGTCTATGTATCTCTACGGTCATGAAGATCTCTATATCTACGCTCTTGGTCTGGTCAAGGAGCTGGGTAGTCAGCGCTTTTCAGTTGGCTCCGATGGTCACAAGCTGGAGCATTTTCGACTTAAGTTTGACCGTGTGGCTCAAATCCTAGCTGATGCCGGTATTGAGGAAAGTCAGCTGATTTAGGTATCCCGTGCGGTTTTTCAAACTTCCATTAAACGATTTTTTTGAATTTCGACCAGAATATGATATACTTAATTATCTTAGAAAATACAGAAGTTTATTGATATAGGAGAAAAAATGGCAGAGCCAGTGAAATTATTTCAGTATAACACCCTAGGAGCTTTGATGGCTGGACTTTATGGTGGTAGCATGACGATTGGGGAGCTCCTGAAATACGGCGATTTGGGGATTGGTACACTGGATTCCATTGATGGGGAGTTGATTGTTCTTGATGGTAAGGCCTATCAGGCCAAGGGATCTGGCGATGTGCCTGAAGTTGTAGAAGTTTCAGATGATGTAACGGTGCCATACGCTGCGGTTGTTCCCCACCAAGCAGAGGTCATTTTCCGGCAGCGCTTCGAAATGACAGATGAAGAGCTGGAAAAGCGAATTGAATCCTATTACGATGGGGAAAATCTATTTCGCTCCATCAAGATTCATGGAGAATTTTCCCACATGCATGTGCGAATGATTCCAAAATCGACTTCAGAGAAGAAGTTTGCTGAAGTAGCCGTAAGTCAGCCTGAGTACCATGCTGATAATGTCTCCGGCACCATTGTTGGTTTTTGGACACCCGAAATTTTCCACGGAGTCAGTGTAGCCGGCTATCATCTTCACTTTATTTCAGACGACCATACCTTTGGTGGTCACGTTATGGACTTTGTTATCAAGGAAGGGATTGTGGAGCTAGGTGCTGTCGATCAGTTGGATCAACGT
Source organism: Streptococcus sp. 27098_8_113 (assembly GCF_041432545.1). Taxonomy (NCBI): domain Bacteria; kingdom Bacillati; phylum Bacillota; class Bacilli; order Lactobacillales; family Streptococcaceae; genus Streptococcus; species Streptococcus sp. 27098_8_113. The sequence continues at coordinate 47,043 of NZ_JAPVZU010000004.1, forward strand.
TTCCCAGTTCAAGACCGTAAGTTCCTCTTTGCAAAATTTAATGTCGATGAAGTAAGATCGGACATGGACAAGGTTGAGTAGCTAATTGCTGTGACAATTGTCTACTTCTGAAAAAAAAGAGGCTAGGACTCTGCTGTCCCAACCTCTGAAAGATAACTAGATTTTTAAATTTAGTAAGTTTGAGGAGCCGAGGCTCCTCTTTTATTTTTCAATATCCGCCAAATCCATATTTTAGAAACGGATTAGTTTACATTTTCATGCTTTTGATTTTTTCTTCGTCTGGTGTGACGCGCAGGGTTTTCTGGCCCGTATAGGTGACAAATCCGGGCTTGCCGCCAGTTGGTTTGTTGAGTTTTCTGACTTCAATCATGTCCACTTGGACAAGGTTTGAGAGTCTAGCTTTGGAAAAGTAAGCAGCTAGCTCGGCAGCATCTGTCTTGACTTCATCGCTGGGTTGAAGATTACCGGTGATGACCACATGGCTACCCGGAATATCCTTGGCGTGGAACCAAAGCTCGTCCTTCTTAGCCATCTTAAACGTCAGTTCGTCATTTTGTAGGTTGTTGCGGCCGACGAGGATAATGGTTTGACCGTCAGTTGCCAGATATTTCTCTGGTTTCTGTCTTTTCTGGATTTTCTCTCTTTGGCGTCGGCGGATAAAGCCAGTTTGGATCAGTTCTTCTCGAATTTCGGCAATTTCAGTTAGGCTGGCCTGAGCAAGGGCGGTTTCCACGCTCTCTAGGTAGAGAATCGTAGCCCGAGTCTCCTCAATCAAACTGGTCAGATGTTTGACGGCTTCCTTGAGCTTCTGGTAGCGTTTAAAATAGCGCTGGGCATTTTGGTTGGGAGTCAGGGCCTTGTCAAGTGAGATGATAATCTTCTCACCTGTGTAGTAGTTATCCAGTTCCACTTGGTCCTGATCATTGGGCACCTGATGGAGGAAGGTGGTCAAGAGTTCCCCTTTTTGGCGGAATTCTTCTGCATTCTCCGTTGCTAGGACCTCTTCCTCCTGCTTGCCCAACTTTTTCCGGTTCTTTTCCAACTCATTTTCTACTCGGCGGATGAGCTCGCTGGCCTGCTGGTTAACCCGATCGCGCTCAGCCTTGTCTTTATAGAAAGTATCTAAAAGCTCGGATAACGTGGACATTTGGGTCTTACTGTCGGAAAATAGCAGAGCAGAAAAGGATTTTTCAGTCAGGCTTGGCTGAGTCGGACTGGCAAAGAAGGCTCGGAAAGTTTTGAGCTTGTCAGCTGTCAGACGACCACTGAGTTCAGTAGCCGTATCCCGACCCAAGCCCTGAAAAATTTGCTGCAGGCGTTTGGGCTCTAAATCCTCAGTATGTAGGATTTGGAAGAGTTTTTCATCGCCTACAGTGAAAGGATTGAGACTGCCAGTCTGAGGCGGAGCAACATAAGTTGAACCCGGCAGGATGGTTCGATAGCTATTTTGTGAAAATCCGACGTGTTTGATAGCTTCAATAATCTTGCCGCTAGCCTTGTCTAAGAGGATAATGTTGCTGTGCTTGCCCATGATTTCGATGACCAGAGTCACAGCCACGCTGTCGCCGATTTCGTTCTTATTGGAGACACTGATTTCCAAAATCCGGTCATTCTCCACTTGCTGGATCGCTTCAATGACAGCACCCTGTAGGTATTTTCGCATGACCATGATAAAGGTATTGGGCACTGCTGGATTTTCAAACGTGGTATCTGTCAGCTGGACGCGCCCAAAGACCGAGTGGGCTGATAGGAGCAGCTTGTGGCTTTTACGGTTGCTGCGAATCTGTAAAACCAGCTCTTGTTCAAAAGGTTGATTAATCTTTTGGATGCGGCCGCCCAGCAATTCGCGGCGCAGCTCCTCTGTCATGTGGTGTAAAAAAAATCCGTCGAAAGACATGCTTTTCTCCTTGAAAGTTGCTACAGAAAATTATAACAAAAAACCAAGCCAAAAGCTTCTAAAGTCTCATCAAAAAGAAATTTATTTTTGTCAATGATTATCGCTATAAACAAAAACCGAACATTTTATAAAAAATTTCAAAAAGGTCTTGACATCTTTTCAGGAAAAATTTACAATATAGGAAATTAGAAAAGTAGTAGATGCATTTGTTTTTAGCGAGCTTGTGGTTGGTGGAAACGAGCAACAAATCTTTACGAAATTGGGCTAATTAATAAAATGAATTTGAAACAATAAGAATTCGGTGCGCACACCTTACAGTGCAGCTTGTTTGATGACAAGACAGAGATATGGAGAAAGACTAGCTGTTTTTCCATAATTGAGGTGGCACCGCGATTTACGCCCTCACACAGAATACCTGTGTGAGGTTTTTTGTTGCTTATTATAAAAAAACAAGGAGAATGCCTATGTTTAAGCGATGGCGTCCCTAGGGATTGAATAGCAAAAAAATGAAATAAAGAAATGGAGAAAAAATATGAAAAATAAACGTTTAATGACTATTTTGGGCCTCTTGGCTATTTTGGTAATCGGTGGGATGGCTTATTCCAGCTTGAGCGGAAAGAGCAACGGATCTAAGACTGGCGACGATAGTAAGACAGTCAAGGTTGGTGTCTTGCAGTATGTCAGCCACCCTTCGCTTGATTTGATTTACAAGGGGATTCAGGACGGTCTAGCTGAGGAAGGCTATAAGGGCGACAAGATTAAGATTGATTTTATGAATGCTGAAGGCGATCAGAGTAAGGTCTCTACTATGAGCAAACAGCTGGTTTCCAATGACAACGATGTGCTGATTGGGATTGCAACTCCGTCTGCCCAAGGACTGGCTGCAGCTACTAAGGACAAGCCTATTGTCATGGGAGCTATCACAGATCCAGTCGGAGCAAACCTAGTGAAAAATCTGGACAAGCCAGGTGGCAATATCACGGGTGTCTCTGACCACAATCCAGCTAAGCAACAGTTAGATCTGATTAAAAAATTGACTCCAGATGTAAAAACTATCGGTGCGCTCTACTCTAGCAGCGAAGACAACTCCAAAGCTCAGGTGGAAGAGTTCAAAAAATTGGCTGAAGAGGCAGGCTACAAGGTAGAGGAATACTCTGTTCCTTCAACCAATGAAATTGCATCAACCATGAATGTCATGACTGGTAAGGTTGATGCTATCTGGATTCCAATTGACAATACTATTGCGTCAGCATTTGCGACAGTTGTGTCCAGCAATAAAGAAGCTAAGAAACCGATTTATCCAAGTGCGACGGCCATGGTAGAAGAAGGCGGTCTTGCCTCTGTCGTTGTAGACCAGTATGACCTCGGTGTTGCGACAGGTAAAATGGCTGCTAAAGTCCTTAAAGGTGCTAAACCAGCTGACACTGCAGTAGATATTTTTGATAAAGGTAAATCTGTTATCAATACTAAAAATGCCAAAGAACTCGGTATCACTGTACCAGAAGATGCTCTCAAAGAAGCAGGACAAGTGATTAAATAGAAAGAAGGAAGTCTGTTGCTCAACGGACTTCTTTTCCTTCTTGTAAATTCTATAACTGAGCTTGCGAAATGTTTAGAAATCTGTTAGAATGAATTATAATTGAATAGCAATCCGCAAGACCAGTAACCTAGGGGAAGTTTGACAGGGAGGGGAGCCAGCGACTGAGAGCTCTCTAGATGAAAGCTAGGCGAATTCACTTGCTTTGGGATTGGTAATTAAGGTCTGGCTTGCCAGATAAAAAACGGATGGTACCGCGTGTCAACGCTCCGCTTCGGTGTGAGTGAGACCGCGGTTTTTATTTTTGGAGGAACTATGTCAACAATTGAAGAACGATTGCAGAGTCTGCGTGAGGAAACTTTAGCCCAATTGCAGACCATTACTCTGGAAAATGCTAAGGATATGCAGGAGCTGAAAGTATCTGTCCTAGGGAAAAAAGGAAGTCTTACTGAGATTCTCAAAGGGATGAAGGATGTTTCCGCTGAGATGCGTCCTATTATCGGGAAGCACGTCAATGAGGCACGAGATGTGCTGAATGCGGCCTTTGAAGAAGCAGCTCAAATCTTGGAAGAGCAGAAAGTCGCAGCCCAGTTGGCCAATGATGCTTTGGATGTGACCCTGCCTGGACGTAAGATTCCGGCTGGAAATCGCCATATCTTGACCCAAACGAGTGAAGAAATCGAAGATATCTTTATCGGTATGGGCTATCAGGTTGTGGATGGTTTCGAGGTTGAGTCAGACTACTACAACTTTGAGCGCATGAACCTACCTAAAGACCACCCTGCGCGGGATATGCAGGATACCTTCTACATCACAGAAGAGATCCTCTTACGTACTCACACTTCTCCTGTTCAGGCTCGTGCCATGGATGCCCATGACTTTAGCCAAGGACCGCTCAAGATGATCTCTCCGGGACGTGTCTTCCGTCGTGATACAGACGATGCGACTCACTCTCACCAGTTTCATCAGATTGAAGGTCTGGTCGTAGGGGAAAATATCTCTATGGCTGACTTGCAAGGAACCTTGCAGTTGATTGTGCAAAAAATGTTTGGTGCGGATCGTAAGATTCGTCTGCGCCCATCTTACTTCCCATTCACAGAGCCATCTGTCGAAGTGGACGTCTCTTGCTTTAAGTGTGGTGGTGCCGGCTGTAATGTCTGCAAGAAGACTGGCTGGATCGAAATCATGGGAGCTGGAATGGTGCACCCAAGTGTCTTGGAAATGAGTGGCATCGATTCAGAGAAATATTCTGGCTTTGCCTTTGGGCTTGGTCAAGAGCGGGTGGCTATGCTTCGCTACGGTATCAATGATATTCGTGGCTTTTACCAAGGCGATGTGCGTTTTTCACAGCAGTTTAAGTAAGAAGTCAGTAGAATAGAACTTATTTTGAACAATTCCACCACGACAAGCCTGATTAGCAATAATTGCGAGCTTGAAATGCGTGGAAATGGTGTTCATCAGTTTAGCTGCCTATAATACAATTTTAGCTGGGAATATCGCTCACAGCCGCTTCTGAGAAAGGAGTGCCCTATGTTAGTTAGAGTTCGGCCAGAGGATCTGGATATTTTGCGGGACTTGGAAGTGCAGACCTACCAAGAAACTTTTGGTCCTTTCATCAAGCAAGAAGATTTGGAACATTATTTTTCCCATGAGCTGGCGCGTGAAAGGCTGGCGCGGGAGTTGGCTAATTCTGAGTCTGAGCATTATTTTGTACTGGACAAGGAGCAAAAGATCGCTGGTTTTCTCAAGTGTAACTGGGGGCAGGCTCAGACAGAGCAGGAGTTGGAAGATTCCTTTGAAATTCAACGAATTTATGTGCTTGCCTCCCATCAGGGCCTCGGCTTGGGCAAGGAAATGTTTGAATTTGCCCTAGAAGAGGCTGAGAAACGTGGCTTTAGCTGGGTTTGGCTAGGCGTTTGGGAAAGAAATTTCAAGGCGCAGAACTTTTACTTTAAATATGGCTTTGAAAGATTTAGCCAGCATGAATATATCACTGGTGATACGGTCGATATTGACTGGCTTTTAAGGAAGAAATTAAACTAAAAAGACGATAACAGCGCTGTCTATTGGGCTTTTAGTAAAAACAGAAATTTATAGAGAGGAATCAAATACGACCGAAAATTGAATGGACTGGCTTTGTCTATGAAGTCAGAGTTGGTTCTGGTCGGTCGTAAAATCATAAATATGTTAGTTAGTTATAAATGGTTAAAAGAACTGGTTGATTTGGATGTGACGAGCGCCGAGCTGGCGGAGAAAATGTCCACAACCGGTATTGAAGTAGAAGGAGTCAGCTCGCCAGCTGAAGGCCTTTCGAAAATTGTTGTCGGAGAAGTTCTGAGCTGTGAGGATGTACCTGAAACCCACCTGCACCTCTGTCAAGTCAATGTTGGTGAAGACGAGCCTCGTCAGATTGTCTGTGGTGCACCGAATGTTCGCGCTGGGATCAAAGTTATGGTGGCTGTACCAGGCGCTCGCATTGCGGACAATTATAAGATTAAAAAAGGGAAAATCCGTGGCTTGGAGTCACTGGGCATGATCTGCTCTCTCGGTGAGCTGGGAATTTCGGATTCTGTCGTGCCAAAGGAATTTGCGGATGGTATCCAAATTTTGCCAGATAGTGCTGTACCAGGAGATGAGGTTTTCCCTTATCTAGACCTGGACGATGAGATTATCGAGCTTTCTATCACGCCAAACCGGGCTGACGCTTTGTCTATGCGTGGGGTAGCGCACGAAGTAGCAGCTATCTACGATAAGCCTGTTCATTTTAAAGAATTTCCTTTAACTGAAGGGGATAAAGAGGCTGCGGCTAGCTTGTCTGTTGCCATTGAAAGCGAAAAAGCGCCGTTTTATGCAGCTCGCATTTTGGACAATGTGACCATTGCTCCGAGTCCTCAGTGGCTGCAAAATCTCCTCATGAATGAAGGGATTCGTCCGATTAACAATGTAGTGGATGTAACCAACTATATCTTGCTCTACTTTGGTCAGCCCATGCATGCCTTTGATCTGGATACATTTGAGGGTGATCAGATTGTCGTGCGGGAAGCGCGTGCTGGTGAAAAACTGGTGACGCTGGATGGCGAAGAGCGAGAACTGGAAGTCGGCGACTTAGTCATTACTGTGGCAGAAAAGCCAGTAGCCCTTGCAGGTGTCATGGGCGGAGCAGCCACCGAAATCTCTGGCAAATCGACTCGTGTCGTTCTGGAAGCAGCTGTTTTCAATGGCAAGTCAATCCGTAAGACAAGCAGCCGTCTGGGCTTGCGTTCTGAGTCTTCTTCGCGCTTTGAAAAAGGGATTAACCTTGCTACGGTAACTGAAGCTCTAGATGCTGCTGCAAGCATGATTGCTGACTTGGCTGGTGCTAATGTTCATGCCGGCATTGTCCAAGCAGGACGGTTAGATACGGCTGACAAGCAGGTTTCGACTAGTCTATCAGATGTCAACCGAGTTCTGGGAACAGATTTGACTTATGCAGATATTGAAGATATTTTCCGTCGTCTAGGTTTTGGCCTCAGCGGTTCTGCGGACTTCTTCACAGTCAGCGTGCCTGCTCGTCGTTGGGATATTAGTATTCCAGCAGATCTTTACGAGGAAATTGCTCGTATTTATGGCTACGACCGCCTGCCAGTTTCCCTGCCTCAAGATGCTGGAACGGCTGGCGAATTGACGGCCACTCAGAAGCTACGTCGCAAGGTTCGGACGGTGGCTGAAGGAGCAGGTCTGACCGAGATTATTTCCTATGCCTTGACCACGCCAGAAAAAGCTGTCGAATTTACGCTTAATCCTACAAATCTGACTGAGCTTATGTGGCCTATGACAAGGGAGCGCAGTGTTCTCCGCCAAAATATGCTCTCAGGCATGTTGGATACTGTCAGCTACAATGTTGCTCGTAAACATAAGGATTTGGCCCTTTATGAAATTGGGAAAATCTTTGAACAAACAGGCAATCCGAAGGAAGAATTGCCTAATGAAATCAATAGCTTTGCCTTTGCCCTAACTGGCTTGGTAAGTGAGAAAGATTTCCAGACGCCAGCGACTCCTGTGGACTTCTTCTACGCTAAGGGTGTGGTTGAAGCGCTCTTTGATCGCTTGGGATTAGATGCTGATTATCAAGCAACTGACCAGCTTAAGAGTCTGCATCCAGGTCGGACAGCGCTGATTTCGATCAAAGGTCAACCAGTGGGCTATGTTGGGCAGGTTCATCCAGTGACGGCCAAGGCTTATGACATCCCAGAAACCTATGTGGCAGAGCTCAATCTGACGGCTATTGAAGCGAGTCTTGAGCCAGAACAGCCTTTTGTAGAAATCACCAAATTCCCAGCTGTTACTCGCGATGTGGCCTTGTTGCTCAAAGCAGAGATCAGCCACAGACAGGTTGTTGAAGCGATTCAAGCTGCCGGAGTGAAACGTTTGACGGATATCAAGCTCTTCGATATCTTCTCTGGTGAAAAGCTGGGTGTTGGTCTCAAGTCTATGGCCTACACACTGACCTTCCAAAATCCAGAAGACAGCCTAACCGATGATGAAGTGGCTAAATATATGGATAAAATCCAAAAATCCTTGGAAGAAAACGTCGGAGCAGAAGTAAGGTAGTAAACGATTCCCCAGTCTTTTGGCTGGGGATAATTTTATGTTAAAGTAAAAGTCAGTTTTATAATTATAGATTGTCAAAATTATATTATTTCTTGAGTTTTTAAACATTTAGAGTTACAATGATATTAATATAATATTCAACGAGGTGAACATATGAACGGAAAAATATTAGGGCTTGATATCGGTGTGGCTTCTGTTGGTGTTGGAATCTTAGACAAAGAAACTGGTGAAATTAGTCATGCTAGTTCTCGGATTTTCCCAGCGGCTACTGCTGACAGTAATGTCGAGAGACGAGAATTTCGCCAAGGGCGGAGATTAGGACGCAGAAAGAAGCATCGAAAAGTGCGTCTAGCCGATTTATTTAGTGATACGGGGCTTGTAACAGACTTTTCCCAAGTATCTATCAATTTAAATCCATACGAACTGCGCGTTAAGGGATTAAATGAAAAATTAACTAATGAAGAATTATTCATTGCTTTGAAAAATATTGTCAAAAGGAGAGGGATTAGCTATCTTGACGATGCTAACGAAGATAGTGAGTTTTCTTCTTCAGACTATGGCAAGGCTGTTGAAGAAAATAGAAAGCTTCTAGCAAATAAAACACCGGGACAGATTCAGCTAGAACGTTTTGAGAAATACGGACAGGTTCGAGGTGATTTTACTGTTGAAGAAAATGGAGAAAAACACCGTCTGCTTAATGTGTTTTCGACTTCAGCTTATAAAAAAGAAGCAGAGCGAATCTTGACAAAGCAGCAATACTATAATCAAGATATCACTGATGAATTTATTCAGGCTTATTTAACGATTTTAACTGGAAAACGTAAGTATTACCATGGACCGGGGAATGAAAAGTCTCGGACGGATTATGGACGCTTCAGAACAGATGGAACAACTTTGGATAATATTTTTGGTATTTTGATTGGAAAATGTACTTTTTATCCAGAGGAATACAGAGCTGCTAAAGCTTCTTATACGGCACAAGAATTTAACTTACTCAATGATTTGAACAATCTGATTGTTCCAACAGAAACTAAGAAGCTTAGTGAGGAGCAGAAGAGACAGATTATTGAGTATGCAAAAGGAGCTAAAACTTTAGGTGCTGCTACTTTGTTGAAGTATATAGCAAAATTGATTGACGCGTCAGTGGACGATATTAAGGGCTATCGGATTGATAAAAGTGAAAAACCAGAAATGCATACTTTTGATATTTATCGAAAAATGCAAACATTGGAAACGGTTGACGTTGAGCAACTATCTAGAGAGGTTTTAGATGAGCTGGCTCATATTCTTACACTCAATACAGAACGTGAAGGAATCGAAGAAGCGATTAAAGCATCATTTATTAAAGGAGAATTTGAGCAAGATCAGATTGCTGAATTAGTCTCATTTAGAAAGTCTAATAGCTCCTTGTTTGGAAAAGGCTGGCATAATTTTTCAATCAAATTGATGATAGAGTTGATTCCAGAGCTTTATGAAACATCTGAAGAGCAGATGACAATCCTTACACGATTGGGTAAACAAAAGACAAAGGCAAAATCTAAACGAACCAAGTATATTGATGAGAAGGAATTGACCGAAGAAATTTACAATCCAGTAGTTGCTAAGTCAGTCAGACAAGCAATTAAAATCATAAATCTTGCTACAAAGAAATATGGTATCTTTGATAATATCGTTATTGAAATGGCCCGTGAAAATAATGAAGAGGATGCAAAGAAAGATTATGTGAAGCGTCAAAAAGCCAATGAAGATGAGAAAAATGCTGCAATGGAAAAAGCAGCTCATCAATATAATGGTAAAAAAGAACTGCCAGACAATATTTTTCACGGGCATAAGGAATTGGCGACAAAGATTCGACTCTGGCATCAGCAGGGAGAAAAATGTTTATACACTGGAAAAAATATTCCAATCAGTGATTTAATTCATAATCAATATAAATATGAGATTGATCATATTTTGCCACTATCTCTTTCATTTGATGATAGTTTAGCAAATAAGGTACTAGTTTTAGCAACAGCCAATCAAGAGAAAGGACAGCGTACACCATTTCAAGCTCTTGATGGTATGGATGATTCTTGGTCATATAGAGAATTTAAATCTTATGTCAAAGCCTCTAAGGCACTTAGTAATAAAAAGAAAGATTACTTGCTCAATGAGGAAGACATTAACAAAATTGAAGTCAAACAAAAATTTATTGAGCGTAATCTAGTTGATACTCGCTATTCTTCTCGAGTAGTTCTAAATGCTCTTCAGGATTTTTATAAGTTAAATGATTTTGATACCAAGATTTCAGTGGTGCGCGGACAATTTACTTCTCAACTGAGAAGAAAGTGGCGGATTGGCAAATCGCGTGAAACTTATCACCATCATGCAGTCGATGCATTAATTATCGCGGCCTCCAGTCAATTAAGACTTTGGAAAAAGCGGAATAATCCTCTGATTTCTTACAAGGATAACCAATTTGTGGATTCTGAAACAGGAGAGATTATTACATTGACTGATGATGAGTATAAAGAATTAGTATTTAGAGCTCCTTATGATCATTTTGTTGATACGCTAAGCAGTAAAAAATTCGAAGATAGTATTTTATTTTCCTATCAAGTGGATTCAAAATATAATCGTAAGATTTCTGATGCAACAATTTATGCCACAAGAAAAGCAAAGTTAGGTAAAGATAAGTCGGAGGAAACCTATGTATTGGGTAAGATTAAGGATATATATACTCAAATAGGTTATGATGCTTTCATAAAGCTCTATAAAAAGGATAAAAGTAAATTCCTGATGTACCATAAGGATCCAATAACCTTTGAAAAAGTCATTGAGGAGATTTTAAAAACTTATCCTGATAAGGAGATAAATGAAAAAGGAAAAGAAGTTGCTTGCAATCCCTTTGAGAAATATAGACAGGAAAATGGTCCTATTCGAAAATATAGTAAAAAAGGAAAAGGTCCAGAAATTAAGAGTCTGAAATACTATGATAAAAATATTCCAGAATCATTTGTTAATATAACTCCTCATAATAGCAAAAATAAAGTTATTCTTCGTCAATTAAATCCATGGCGTACAGATGTTTATTTTAATCCAGATACTAAAAAATATGAATTATTAGGATTGAAATATGCTGATTTGCAGTTTGAAAAGGGAACTGGGAACTACTCTATAACTCCAGAAAAATATTACGAAATCAAAGAAAAAGAAGGAGTAAGCGAACAATCAGAATTCAAATTTACCTTATATAAAAATGATTTGCTTTTAATTAAGGATACAAAGAGTCATGAACAACAAATTTTTAGATTTTTATCTAGAACTATGCCAAACCAAAAACACTATGTTGAATTGAAACCTTATGATAAAGGAAATTTTGAAGGTAAGGAAAAGATTAAAGTATTTATTACAACATCTAATGGTCGTTGTTTAAAAGGGGTAGGAAAAGAAAACCTCTCCATCTACAAAGTTCAAACAGATGTTTTAGGGAATAAACGTTTCATCAAAAAAGAGGGTGATGCTCCAAAACTCGAATTTTAAAATAATCTTTAAAAAGAGTTGAAAATAGCTCTGCAATATATTATAATAGCAATTGTAAGGGACGCCTTACACAGTTACTTAAATCTTGCAGAAGCTACAAAGATAAGGCTTCATGCCGAAATCAACACCCTGTCTCTTGGCGGGGTGTTTTCGTGTTGTAAAGGGGAAATTGATGACTTGGAGAATTGTACATGTATGTAAAAGTGAAAAAATGAGGTTAAAACTAGATAATCTCTTAATCAAGAAAATGGGAGAAGAATATACCATTCCTTTGAGTGATATTTCTATCATAGTGGCGGAAGGAGGAGATACAGTTGTAACGCTTCGTTTACTAAGTGCTCTAAGTAAATACAATATTGCTTTAGTCGTTTGTGACAATGAGCATCTGCCAACCGGTATCTATCATTCTCAAAATGGGCATTTCCGAGCTTATAAGAGGCTACAAGAACAATTGCTTTGGACGCAGGATCAAAAGGACAAGCTGTGGCAAATTGTTACTTATTTCAAAATTAATAACCAGCAAGATGTGTTAGCTATGTTTGAGAAGGATTTAGATTGTATTCAATTATTAGCTGACTATAAAGAACATATTGAGTTAGGCGATAAAACAAATCGAGAAGGTCATGCGGCTAAAGTTTATTTCAATGAATTATTTGGTAAAAAATTTGTGCGCGTAACCCAACAGGAAGCAGATGTTATCAATGCAGGTTTAAATTATGGTTATGCGATTATGAGAGCTCAAATGGCAAGGATTGTGGCTGGTTATGGATTAAATCCCTTGATTGGAATCTTTCATAAAAATGAATACAATCAATTTAACTTAGTAGATGATCTGATGGAACCTTTCAGACAGATTATTGATGTATGGGTTTATCATCATCTAAGAGAAGAAGAATATTTGAAATATGAATTCCGATTAGCTTTAACAGATTTATTAAATGCAAAGATTCGTTATGGCAAGGAAAATTGCACTGTGACTGGAGCGATGGATAAATATGTGAAGGGATTTATCAAATGTATTGCGGACAAAGATACAACAAAATTTTACTGTCCAATCGTCTCAAGTTTGGAATGGAGTAAATAAGATGAGGTATGAAGCAATGAGATTGATTTGTTTTTTTGATCTTCCTATGGAAACTAATCAGGAAAAGCGAACCTACCGTAATTTTCGTAAAGAATTGATTGCAAATGGTTTTGAAATGCTCCAGTTTTCTGTATATTATCGAACTTGCCCTAATCGTAGTTTTGCTAGCAAATTCTACAAGAAATTAAAACAAAGTAATTTACCTAGTGGAAATGTTCGATTGCTGGCTGTGACGGAAAAACAGTTTTCTGAAATGGTTCTGATTATTGGTGGGAAGACGAAGCAAGAAGAAGTAGTCAGTGATAATAAGTTGGTAGTCATATGAAACTATATTTTAAGCATCCTTATAAGGAAAATCTAGCCATTAATTTTGGAAAATTTACGCAGGTTGTTGGTGAAGACCAACAGTTGAAGTATTATATTTGGCAATTATTAGTCTGGTATTTTGGTGGTAAAAAATACAACACAGAGGACTTAACACTCTTTGAACAGAGCGAGCCAGAAATTTGTACAGAAGAGATGATCATAAAAAGAAGTGAGTATAAGATTGTTTCGATTTCAAATATTCAGGATTTGATTGAGCAGATGGATTACAAAAAGGGAACAGTTGCATTTGATTTTTTAAAGTCTAAACTGGATAACCTAGAAGTGATAGAACAAATTGATTTTATCAATGATAAACTAGATCAAATATCGGCTATAGTAAATAAGCAACTCAATTTTCAAATTGGCGATATTGATTATCATACTGAAAGCGTCTATCTGAATGTAGAACAACTGATTTTAAAAAATTTTCTACCATATTTTGGAATGGGAGATAAAAATATTTCCTTTGAATTTGTCGAAAATGAAACCAAGTTTTTAATATTCTTGACCATGCTGCAAGAGACACTTTTAAAAACTAATCAGAAAATAATTTTGCTTTTGAGAAGTATGGATGATTATCTGACTTACCAATCTTTTGTAAAGTGTTGCAAACGCCTCCAAATGATGACAGAAAAATTTCCTAATATTTATGTGATATCTTTTCCTTCAAATGAAGGCTATCTTCATATCAACAGAGAAAATATGGAATTTGTTAATATTATTTCTGGTTTTATAGAGCATTACTATGAATTTCGGTTTATGTATGAAAGTTTTGTACAGCGTTATCCATCCAACGAGATTCCCAATGAAGAAGAATTTTTAATTTCCTTGCAAAAAATTTCTCCTTATTTATTTAGCTCTGATGTGGAGCATATGAGTCTTTCGATTTATGATATGGTCACTTTAAAAATTATGAATAGCTTATACCAATATGATAAAATTATTGATTTTAAAGTACAGATGGCTAATCCATTATTAACAAATTTTTTAAAATATTAGACTTGACAAGCTTTTGGGGAGAATCTATAATCAGTATGAGAGTACAAAAAGCAAAAATTTTTAATTTGAGGTTTTTGTACTCTCAAGATTTAAGTAACTGTACAACTGATGTCTTCTCTGATATCTTCTGGGGCTTGTTTTTGTACTCTCAAGATTTAAGTAACTGTACAACTTTCACGCACTTTATAAAAATCTAAAGTTTGTTTTTGTACTCTCAAGATTTAAGTAACTGTACAACTGATAATTACAACACATTCGGAGGTATTGAGTTTTTGTACTCTCAAGATTTAAGTAACTGTACAACTGAATATTTTCAAACATTGACAAAGATGTCGTTTTTGTACTCTCAAGATTTAAGTAACTGTACAACCTTTGCAATATTTTAAAGATGGCGGTTATCGTTTTTGTACTCTCAAGATTTAAGTAACTGTACAACTGACTGGTAGAAATATCACTATTATCAATGGTTTTTGTACTCTCAAGATTTAAGTAACTGTACAACTGGACGCCTTCTTGCGAAACACTTATCAATGTTTTTGTACTCTCAAGATTTAAGTAACTGTACAACCGAGTATTCAAAATACCCATCTCCAATATGTTTTTGTACTCTCAAGATTTAAGTAACTGTACAACTACACGATACTGACTTTAATATTGATCCAGGTTTTTGTACTCTCAAGATTTAAGTAACTGTACAACACATTTCCTCAAATAAATGAAATGGTATATGTTTTTGTACTCTCAAGATTTAAGTAACTGTACAACAGCAATCTTTTTGGCAGCGGTTCGAGCGATGTTTTTGTACTCTCAAGATTTAAGTAACTGTACAACAGCAATCTTTTTGGCAGCGGTTCGAGCGATGTTTTTGTACTCTCAAGATTTAAGTAACTGTACAACGTGAGCCGTATGCAGGATATTCAATCCCTTGTTTTTGTACTCTCAAGATTTAAGTAACTGTACAACTCTAGCTCTGTGTATCGTCCCACGTCCGCAGTTTTTGTACTCTCAAGATTTAAGTAACTGTACAACCGACTACTATATAAATAAATATATAAGAGGTTTTTGTACTCTCAAGATTTAAGTAACTGTACAACAAAACAACCTTTATTACATAAGGCATATTTGTTTTTGTACTCTCAAGATTTAAGTAACTGTACAACTAGCATCCGTCGGAACTCCTCCTGAAATAAGTTTTTGTACTCTCAAGATTTAAGTAACTGTACAACTCTTATCAAGTAAACCCAATGTGGGCGAGTGTTTTTGTACTCTCAAGATTTAAGTAACTGTACAACCTAAAATGATGTCACTTGAAGAAAAAGTAGTTTTTGTACTCTCAAGATTTAAGTAACTGTACAACTATGAGGAAGGATCAACTCTTCACGTCTCAGTTTTTGTACTCTCAAGATTTAAGTAACTGTACAACTTTGATTAGTTCTTTTCTAAAAGAAACGTTGTTTTTGTACTCTCAAGATTTAAGTAACTGTACAACTGGCCGACATTCAATCTGAACCTGCTTTAAGTTTTTGTACTCTCAAGATTTAAGTAACTGTACAACACGGTAGGAGCTCTACGACCAAGCCGCTTGTTTTTGTACTCTCAAGATTTAAGTAACTGTACAACACGCAGCTAGCAAAAGAAAACGGCTGGGTAGTTTTTGTACTCTCAAGATTTAAGTAACTGTACAACCCGGACCTTCATACTCATCCGTCGGAATCGGTTTTTGTACTCTCAAGATTTAAGTAACTGTACAACTAAACGGGTTGTGATGGTCATGATGTGTGCGTTTTTGTACTCTCAAGATTTAAGTAACTGTACAACAGAAGAAAGCTAAGCGGGCTTGGTACTGGTCTCATAAAATTGATTTTTATCTTGACAAACTTATTACTGGGAACAAGCAATGTTGTAGATGGTTCTGGAAGAATTCGAAAGTGAAGATTAGAAGGAAAAGTAATCATGGAAAATTCAAACCAAATATCCCAATGTCAGACTCTTTGGGCTAGAAATAAATATCTGGTGCTCAGTCATTCCAGTAAGATCTATCTGGAAATTCGCCAGTATTTGAAAAGTGACTCGGTAGAAGCAGCACATGTTCAAGACTTGATTGACCAAGCGATAGCCCTGCCAGAAAACCGAGGTCAGGTCTGTAATGCTTTTCAGCATGTTTGGGGCTATTTTAAGAAAAAAGCCAGCCCAGCTGAAAAAGAAAACTTTATGCTACTTTTAGGGCGATACCAAGTAGGTCAGGTGGAGCAGAAGGTTTTGGTAGAAGCTGTAAAAGATTTGCTTCGAAAGTACCCCAATCCCTATCTGCAACAGTCGACCTTGATATTTGGGGATGAGGCAGAAGGCTCGTCCATCAAGGATGACTAGCTTTGATCCTCTAGAAGAAGCAATAGATTTTACATCTCCAGTCAAGTAAGGCTGGGGAATTTTTTATTTTTAGATAAAAAAAAAGCTATATGATTGACAAACAAAACAGACAATTGTAGAATATAATTATAAACTACAAATGTAGAAAAGGAGGAAGCAATATGACTGTTTCAAAAAAGGCCTTTATCGGTATTCTATCTCTGACAGCAGCAGTTTCACTGGCTGCTTGCTCAAGCAATGCCAATCAGGGAGGAAATGCTAACTCACCACAAAATACCCAAAGCCAAACATCACAGCCTGCGCAAGAACAGACTTCTTCATCCAATGCAGGTCAGACCAGCAATCTAAACGGACGCTACCAAGAAACCGACCATGATGGTGACCAGCATGTCCTCGAAATCAATGGTAGGACTGGTACTTGGACTGAAACCGAGATCGACGGCAGTAAGGAAATCAAGCAGGTACAAGTAGATGCTGCTAACCAAAGACTAATTGTCGGTGACAATGTCAAAAGTTACCGTCAAAATGGCAATCAGCTGCTTGTGGATGAATTGGATGATGATCCAGACACTCTGACCTTTACCAAGCAGTAAGGCGCTTCTCAATCTGCTCAGAAAAAGAGTGTGCGAAGCGTAAAGAAAAAGAAACAAGAACGGTTTCGGTAGATGAACTGAAGCCCTTGTTTTTTTTTATTTTATGAATTTCTTTCAAGGCATGTTTCTTACTTAGGGAATCGCTATACGACTTAGTGATTTTCGTGTGAATCTAGTTACCATTAGTCTCATATGTTTTTCTAGCTTGCTTCTTTATGATATAATGATCTTTAATATCTCAAAGGAGGACAGCTTTGTTTTTAGCTTTTAAAGAGATTGTCTATAGTCGCGGACGCTATCGTTTAGTGGTTGCTGTGGTCTTTCTCATTACCTATATGGTTTTCTTTTTATCTAGTCTTTCCGTCGGTTTGGCTAGGCTCAATCGCTTGGCTCTGGACCAATGGCAGGCTGAGTCAATCGTCTTGTCAGAGTATGCCAATAAGAATCTGGTTGCGTCGACTCTCAAGGAAGAGGAGTATAATAGCCTGCTTCAAGGGGACTCAATTGCGGCTTTGGGACAGACGGCAGCAGTGGCCAATTATGAAGATGGGACTGATAAACTCAATGCTCAGGTTTTTGGTCTCTCTTGGGATAGTTTTCTAGCGCCTGACATTATTGAGGGACGTCCTGCTGAGAATGCTTATGAAGTTATTGCGGATAAGCGCCTCCAGCAAAAAGGTGTGAAACTAGGCGACCAACTCCAGCTCAATGGCAGTGAGCGCCTCTATCAGGTTGTTGGCTTCACAGAGGATAATAGCTTCTTTACGCAACCTGTAATTTTTATGGCTCTAGATGATTTCAGGGAATTAAAGTACGGCTCTAGTCAGGTTAAGAATATCAGCGCACTTGTGGTCAAGGATGGTCAGAAGATTGAAGAAACTGGGCTTAGTCAGCTTTCTATGAGTGATTTTATAGAAAATATCCCTGGTTATCAGCCTCAGGTACTGACTTTTTCCTTTATGATTGGGGCCATGGTTCTGATTACCTTTTTAGTATTGGGGATTTTCATGTACATTATCACCATTCAGAAGACCCAACTTTACGGTATTATGCGTGCCCAAGGGATTGCCAGTGGGAAGATTATTGCTTCTATTTTCTGGCAGATTTTCATCCTATCCACTCTGGGAATCAGCTTAGCTGTCTTGGCTCTTTTGGGAACCCAGCTAGTCTTGCCGGCCTCTATGCCTTTTTACAGTGATTGGCGAGCTTATGCTGGCTTGATTGTCCTGATTGTTTTCATGTCGCTGGCCGGTGGACTCTTGTCTATTCATCGGGTTCTGAAAATTGACCCTATCACAGCGATTGGAGGTGAGTAAATGTCAATTATAGAACTAAAAGGGGTTACAAAAGAATATGGTCAGGGACATACGCTTGTTCAAGCCCTGAAACCAACTGATTTCCAACTGGAAGCGGGGCAGTTTGTAGCTATTATTGGGCCGTCAGGATCAGGGAAAACAACTTTTCTGACCTTGCTGGGGCATTTGCAAACTCCCTCAAAAGGACAGATTCTGCTGCATGGGAAAGATACCTCCCAGCTTAAGGAAAAGGAACGGGCTGCTCTGCGCTTCAATGATTTTGGCTTTATTTTGCAGGCTTCCAATCTCATTCCTTTTTTGAAAATCGAAGACCAGTTCCAGCTGATTGACCGCTTATCTAAAAAGGAAAGGACGGATCTAGACAGTCTGATTGAGCTGCTAGATCTTAAAGGAACTCTCAAGCAGTATCCCAAAGAATTGTCCGGCGGAGAACGGCAGCGAGCTGCTATCGCCCGAGCACTTTACAATAGCCCTGATATCATCTTGGCTGATGAGCCGACAGCTAGTCTGGATACGGAGCGGGCCAAGCGCGTGGTCCATTTGCTCAAAGAAGTGACCCAAAAATTCCATAAGAGTGTAGTCATGATTACCCATGATACCCGCCTGCTGGATGAGGTTGATAAGATTTATGAGATGCAAGACGGGGTACTGACTCAAGTTCGATGAAGATGTATCTAAACAGAAAAATAGTTTGGGACAAGGAGAGTGCCTCGCTTCATGATTAGGCAAATATTCAGTTAGATTGAATAGACAAACAAACACGGTTCTGTTTTTCAAGAACCGTGTTTCGTTTTCTTCGCTTTTTGGTGATTTTCAGGATTTATTTTGGTAGTACGGGCTTTGTGAAGGAGAACCTCCAACCAGCTGCGTTTTTGGATGCGCTCTCTGACGTGCCCATTCTTTCGACTTTCTAGGTATTCGCCTAGATTTTTTGCTTTAATAAATTCTGTGACTCCCATATTATTTTCCTAGGCAGAATTGGCTGAAGAGCTGGGTGATAAGCTCGTCTGGTGCAGCATCTCCAGTGATTTCACCAAGGATTTCCCAAGTGCGGGTCAGATCGACTTGGAGGAGATCTACAGGCATGCCTAGTTCCAGTCCCTGATTGACGGCTTGCAGGCTTTCGACGGCTTTTTCGATGAGAGAGATGTGACGGGCATTGGACAGATAGGTGGCGTCTTGCTCGACAATTCCAGCATTCTCAAAGAAGAGCTGATTGATGCGATCCTCGATTTTATCAATATTTTGGTTGTGGAGGACGGAAATCTTGATAGCATCTGCTGGCAGCTGATCCAGTTCAATCCTCTCTTCAAGGTCAGTCTTGTTAAGCAGGACGATGCGATTGCTGTCTTGGCTGATTTCAAGTAATTGTTTGTCTTGGTCAGTTAGTTGCTCGCTGGCATTGAGAACCAAGAGAACCAAGTCGGCTTCCTGTAAGGCTTTTTTAGAGCGCTCAACGCCAATCTGCTCCACAAGGTCATCCGTTTCCCGAATCCCTGCGGTATCGATGAGCTTGAGCGGTACGCCGTTAATATTGACATACTCCTCGATCACATCACGAGTTGTCCCCTCGATATCGGTCACAATAGCCTTGTCCTCGCGCAGAAGATTGTTGAGGAGGCTGGATTTGCCAACATTAGGTCGACCGATGATGGCAGTGGAAATCCCTTCACGCAGAATCTTGCCGCGTCGAGCAGTTTTGAGGAGATGGGTCAGAAGTTGCTCGAATTCAAGTGTTTTTTCACGAATGATTTCTGTCGTTGCTTCCTCAACATCGTCGTACTCAGGATAGTCGATATTGACCTCGACCTGAGCCAGTGTGTCGAGGATTTCCTGACGGGTGCTATTGATAAGGTCGGAAAGAGAGCCGTCCAGCTGCTTGACAGCATTGTTCATGGCTTTATCGGTCTTGGCCCGGATGATATCCATGACAGCCTCAGCCTGAGTCAAATCCACGCGCCCGTTGAGAAAGGCTCGCTTGGTAAATTCTCCAGGCTCTGCCATTCTAGCCCCTTCTCGGATAGCAAGCTGTAGGATTTCATTGGTCACCGCAATCCCACCGTGGGTGTTGATCTCGATGATATCTTCACGGGTGAAAGTCTTGGGAGAGCGCATGGCCCCGACCATGACCTCATCCAGAATCTCTTGATTTTGAGGGTCAACGATATGGCCGTAGTTGAGTGTGTGGCTGGCCACTTTGCTTAGATCCTTACCTTTAAAGATTTTTTGGGCAATAGCAAAGCTGTCAGTCCCGCTTAGTCTGACGATACCGATGGCTCCTTCCCCAAGAGGGGTCGAAATCGCAGCGATGGTATCAAATTCTCGTGTTATCATGTATATCCTTTCTGGAAGTCTGTTTTGCAAGTATCTGCCCAAAATTCACCCAAAAAGTTTCTGAGACTTTTGCAGAATTTTGTACTTTTTATGCATTAATTGATAGATTTAATCTGTAAAGTGAGAGTAAAGAGTAAGATGCGACTGACGGCTAGAGTTCTTTCCTTAATTTTATCAATATTGGCCGAAGAAACACAGCTGTCGGGTAGGAAATTTATGTTATTCTAAACCTGTTCCTATCTTGCTAGTCAGTAGGAAAGAACCGTCTTCGTTTTTTGAAAAAGTTAGGATGACAGCTTGATATTTGCTTCCTTCTGGTAAGTAGGTGATGGTTTTTATTTCAGATCCGCTGACAGTAGAAGTAGTTTCGTCAGTTGGTTTGCCGTGGTCGCGAATGACGTCGTCGTATTTTGTTCCGCCTGCACCTTTTTTCAAAATATCGCCCTCTTTGAGTGCATCAAATTCTGCTTTTGTCCATGTAGACTTTGTATTTTCTTCTTTTTCCTTTTCTTCTTCTCTTTCTGACGAATCAATATAGGAACGATAAGAGCTTGAAAGAGTATCAAACCTTTTTCCCATTTCATTAAACATACGGGAATAGAATGATAGAGTGACAAGTGCAATGATTAAGGAGAAAAAGGAAATGACAGAGCCAATTATAGCCAAAGTTTTCGGTTTCTTTTGGTTAATAATGAGGCCGATAATAGCCAAGATAAGAGCAATAGTGCCGATAAAAAAAGATAGATAATTGATGATTGGTATCCAGGAGCCAAGTAAAGCGATTGCTCCAAAGACAATGGCTAAAATACCTAAAACTTTATTTTCTTGCTGCATCATAACAACCTCCTCAGATTTTCTATAGCTTACTACTTGAAATATGTATTTCTTTCAATAATTTACCTATCTTCATTGTAGCGTAAAATAGAACTAGGAGCAAGATTTTAAGGAGATTTTCGTAAAATGAAGCACTGTTAAAATGCGATGAACCGTTTAAAGAGCTGAAAACACTTTCAAATTTCAAAGAATTGTGATATACTAAACATAGTTGATTTGAGGAGGTGCTATGGAAACTCTAAAGAAACTGGCAGGCATCAAGGCTGCTGAATTTGTCGAAGACGGGATGGTGGTCGGTCTGGGAACAGGTTCGACTGCTTACTATTTTGTCGAGGAAATTGGTCGACGTATCAAAGAGGAAGGCCTGCAGATTACTGCAGTCACGACCTCTAGCGTGACTAGCAAGCAAGCAGAAGGCTTGGGAATTCCGCTGAAATCCATTGATGAAGTGGATCAGGTCGATGTGACCGTTGATGGAGCTGATGAAGTGGATCCTCAGTTCAACGGCATCAAAGGCGGAGGCGGAGCCTTGCTCATGGAGAAAGTTGTCGCGACACCTACCAAGGACTACATCTGGGTGGTTGATGAAAGCAAATTGGTTCAAAAGCTAGGTGCTTTCAAGCTGCCAGTCGAAGTAGTGCAATATGGTGCAGAGCAAGTTTTCCGTCGATTTGTAGAGGCAGGCTACAAGCCAAGTTTCCGTGAAAAAAATGGCCAACGTTTTATCACGGATATGCAGAATTTCATTATCGATTTGGATCTAGGTGTAATCGAAAATCCAGTCGAATTTGGCCGAGAATTAGATCATATCGTGGGCGTTGTTGAGCACGGCCTTTTCACACAAATGGTCAACAAGGTGATCGTCGCTGGTCAAGGTGGCGTAAACATTTTAGAAGCAAATAACTAGAAAAGAGGTTTTCATGTCAAAATTTAATCGTATTCACTTAGTCGTTATGGACTCAGTCGGAATTGGGGCAGCACCAGATGCTAACAATTTTGTTAATGCAGGGGTGCCAGATGGTGCTTCCGATACGCTGGGACATATTTCCAAAGCAGTCGGTCTAGACGTGCCAAATATGGCTAAGCTAGGTCTGGGCAATATCGAGCGTGAGCAAGCGCTAAAAACTGTACCAGCTGAGGAAAATCCAAGTGGTTACTATACTAAATTAGAAGAAGTTTCTTTAGGTAAAGACACGATGACTGGCCACTGGGAAATCATGGGTCTGAACATTACTGAGCCTTTTGATACTTTCTGGAACGGCTTCCCAGAGGAAATCTTGACTAAAATTGAAGAATTTTCTGGCCGTAAAGTTATTCGTGAGGCAAACAAACCTTATTCTGGAACGGCTGTTATTGATGACTTTGGTCCTCGTCAGATGGAAACTGGCGAATTGATCATCTATACTTCTGCTGACCCAGTGCTTCAAATTGCGGCCCACGAAGAAGTAATTCCTTTGGACGAGCTCTATCGTATCTGTGAATACGCTCGCTCAATTACCTTGGAACGCCCTGCACTTCTGGGACGGATCATCGCTCGCCCTTATGTGGGTGAGCCAGGCAACTTCACTCGTACAGCCAATCGCCATGACTATGCAGTCTCTCCATTTGAGCCAACTGTTTTGGACAAGCTCAATGAAGCTGGTATTGATACTTATTCAGTTGGTAAGATTAACGATATCTTCAACGGCGCTGGAATTAACCATGACATGGGACACAATAAGTCTAACAATCATGGTGTAGATACTTTGGTCAAAGCCCTGAAAGACGAAAACTTCAAGCAAGGTTTCTCATTCACTAACCTAGTAGACTTTGATGCTCTTTATGGTCACCGCCGTGATCCACATGGCTATCGCGACTGCCTGGAAGAGTTTGATGCTCGCATCCCAGAAATTATTGAAAACATGCGTGAAGATGACTTGCTCATGATTACTGCTGACCATGGTAATGATCCGACCTATGCCGGAACGGACCACACTCGTGAGTACATTCCGCTCTTGGTTTTTGGTAAAACCCTCAAGGGGAATGGTCACTTGCCTGTCGGACACTTTGCGGACATTTCAGCAACCATCGCTGACAACTTCGGTGTCGACAAGGCCATGATTGGTGAAAGCTTCTTGGACAAATTGGTATAAGCATAAGAGAGTGAGGAAAATATTTTATGACAACATTATCTGAGAAAATCAAAGCAACGGCCGCCTTTCTGAAAGAAAAAGGCATGACAGAACCTGAGTTTGGCTTGATTTTGGGATCTGGTTTGGGAGAATTGGCTTCTGAAATTGAAAATGCTGTCAGTCTTGACTATGCGGATATTCCAAACTGGGGTCGCTCAACTGTTGTTGGTCACGCTGGTAAATTAGTCTATGGAGACTTGGCAGGCCGCAAAGTCTTGGCTCTGCAAGGCCGTTTCCATTTCTACGAGGGAAATCCTCTCGAAGTCGTTACTTTCCCAGTGCGTGTGATGAAGGCTCTCGGTGCGACAGGTGTTATTGTGACCAATGCTGCCGGTGGTATCGGCTATGGTCCTGGTACGCTTATGGCCATCACTGACCACATCAATATGACTGGCCAAAATCCTTTGATCGGTGAAAACTTGGATGAATTTGGTCCACGTTTCCCTGATATGTCTAAATCTTATACACCAGAATACCGTGCAACTGCTCATCAAGTCGCTGATAAGCTTGGCATTAAGCTGGATGACGGTGTCTATATCGGTGTGACTGGTCCAACTTACGAAACGCCAGCAGAAATCCGTGCTTATAAGACGCTCGGAGCGGATGCAGTCGGCATGTCTACTGTTCCCGAAGTCATCGTGGCTGCCCACTCAGGATTGAAAGTTCTCGGAATTTCATGCATTACCAATCATGCTGCCGGCTTCCAAGAAGAACTCAACCATGAGGAAGTGGTTGAAGTAACAGAGCGTGTCAAAGGTGATTTCAAACGACTACTTAAAGCCATTCTTGCTGAATTGTAAGAAAATAAAATATTAAACGAAGGAAAGGTAGAGTGAAGTGTTCAGATTTGAACACGAGCGGAAAACTTGGAAAATAGATAATCTGACCGAGAAATCAGGATTTCTCGTCAGATTCCTAATTTTCAGTCGTTTTCTTGTCGCTCTTTGTATCATAAATTATGTCTATCCATATTGCTGCTAAACAAGGTGAGATTGCTGATAAAATTCTCTTGCCGGGTGATCCGCTTCGTGCCAAGTTTATTGCGGAGAATTTCCTAGAAGATGCCGTTTGCTTTAACGAAGTGCGGAACATGTTTGGCTACACTGGTACTTACAATGGTCAGCGGGTTTCTGTCATGGGAACTGGGATGGGGATGCCATCCATTTCGATTTATGCGCGCGAGTTGATTGTGGACTACGGTGTGAAGAAATTGATCCGCGTGGGAACGGCTGGTTCGCTCAATGCAGATGTTCACGTTCGTGAATTGGTTCTGGCGCAAGCGGCTGCGACCAACTCAAACATTATCCGCAATGACTGGCCTCAGTATGATTTTCCTCAGATTGCCAGCTTTGATTTGCTGGACAAGGCTTATCATATCGCCAAAGACTTGGGTATGACAACCCATGTTGGGAATGTCTTGTCGTCAGATGTTTTCTATTCGAACTATTTTGAAAAAAATATCGAGCTGGGTAAATGGGGCGTGAAAGCTGTTGAGATGGAAGCTGCGGCACTTTACTATCTGGCTGCCCAGCACCAAGTAGATGCCCTAGCTATCATGACCGTTTCTGATAGTTTGGTCAACCCTGACGAGGATACGACGGCAGAGGAACGGCAAAATACCTTCACCGATATGATGAAGGTTGGTCTGGAAACCTTGATCGATTAAGCATGAATCTAGATTTAAAAGAGGAAATTCTCTTTGCGATTTCCCGTTATGACTATGCTTATGCCTATAAACTGGCACAGAAGTTGATGGGAAGTTCCTCGATTGTAACCAGCCTATTGGCTATTCTGGCAGAGCGCAGAGAGCTCAATATTCTGCCAGCCATGGATGAAGAGTTGAAGACTGCCTTGCAGACGCAAAGTGGTTTTCAGCTTTTTTGTCATACCGATTTGGCTGACGAGCAGCTAGCCAATTATCTCTACGATTTGGAAGCCAAGCTGCGCAACGAGCAGATTATCGACTTTGTTCGAGCGGTCAGTCCAGCGATTTATCGGATTTTCATGCGCTTGATCAAGCTGGAAATCCCTGATATTGACCACTTTATCCATAATTCTCGTGAGGCCAGCTATGACCGTTGGAAGTTTGAGAGGATGCGGGAGTCATACTATACCGTCTTGCAGCTTTTTCATGCAGAAAGCACGGTCAATTCATCCAGTCTGACAGAGTTGATTCTGCATTTGGATTTACCGGAGTCTGTCAAGAAAGAGGTCAGACAGCTACGGGAATTGGAGAAGTCAGTCCGAAATCCGCTGGCTCATCTGATTAAGCCCTTTGATGAGGCAGAATTATATCGGACAACGGGCTTTTCGTCCCAGCATTTTATGGATATTTTGGTGGATTTGGCGCGCTTCACAGGGATTGTCTACGATCGGGAACATTTTTATTTTGATGAGGCAAATCGCTTGGTTAGAGCTTTATTGACAGGAGAGGAAAATGGATAAAATACAGCAGTTGCAAGACATGATTGACCAAAGTCGGCATATCGTCTTTTTCGGTGGGGCGGGTGTCTCGACCGAGTCTAATATCCCTGACTTTCGTAGTTCGGATGGGATTTACAGTGTCAAGTTGAGTCGGCATTTTACGGCAGAGCAGCTAGTTTCCCATACCATGTTTGAGCGCTACCCGCAGGAGTTTTTCGACTTTTACAAGAAATACCTGCTCTATCCAGATGCCAAGCCCAATACGGCTCACGCCTATCTGGCTCATTTGGAGAAGACCGGCAAGCTCAAGGCTGTGGTGACGCAAAATATTGATAGTCTGCACGAAATGGCTGGCACAAAAAATGTCCTCAAGTTGCACGGCAGTGCGGATAGAAATTTCTGTCTAAAATGTCAGCGATTTTACGATTTGGAGGCATTTCTAGCTCTGTCTGGGACGGTGCCTTACTGTCCTGACTGCGGCGGTGTGATCAAGCCTGATGTGACCCTCTATGAAGAGCCCTTGGATATGGAGACTTTCCAGCAAGCTGCGCAGGCCATTCATCAAGCCGACCTGCTAATCATCGGGGGCACTTCCTTGGTTGTCTATCCCGCAGTCAGTCTCATCCAGTACTTCGCTGGCAAGCATCTGGTCGTCATCAACAAGACCAGCATTCCACAGGACAAGCAAGCTGACCTCGTCATCGAAGGCAAGATTGGGGAAGTTTTTGCGCATTTGAGGCAGTAAAACTAAAAATGTTTTTTGCTAGAAATGTTTGGTTAGAAAATTAAAATAGGATTTTTATGGCTGATTTATATATTCAAAATTCGTCTTGTAGCTTGTCGGTGAGGGAGCAGCGTGTGCTTGTGAGAAACGAGGAGCAGATCCTTTTGAAAGAAATTTCTTTTAATCTGATTGATAATATCTTGGTCTTTGGTAATGCTCAGCTGTCTACTCAGCTACTGAAAGTCTTGGCTAATAGGGACATTTTTGTGTTCTATTTCTCGAGCAAGGGCGAGTTTCTATTTTCCCTTGATTCCTTTAGGAAGGAAGATTTTGAAAAGCAGCGCAGTCAGGCTCGGGCTTCTTTTGACTCGGACTTTTGCTTGGGCATTGCTCGGAAAATCGCTGCGGCCAAGATCGGAAATCAGCTCAATCTGCTCCAGGCTTTTGACGAAAATGACTTGCTGGATGAGGAGGATTTCAAACGCTTTGGAGATGCGCTGGTGAATCTCGAGCAAGCGAGAAGCGTCGCGGAAATTATGGGAATCGAAGGGCGACTAGCCAAATCCTACTTTTACCTCTTGAACTTACTGGTCATTGATGGTTTTCATTTTTCTGATCGGAGTCGCAGGCCAGCTATGGACAAGTTTAATACCCTGCTAAACTTTGGTTACTCTATTCTTTATTCTTGCTTTATGGGCTTAATTCGCAAGAATGGTCTGAGCTTGGGCTTTGGTGTGATGCATCAGCCACATGACCATCATGCTGTCTTGGCGAGTGACTTGATGGAGGAATAGCGACCGGTGATCGTGGATGATACGGTGCTGGGACTGGTCAACCGTCAGGAAATTCTTGAAGAGCATTTCGTTGAGAAGGAAGAAGGTATCTTTTTGACACCTGAAGGAATCGAGATCTTTTCTCGGGCTATGAGGGAGAGGATCTTGGAGATTCATCACTATGTCGAGCTGGATAAGAATCGCTACACTTTTCTATATGCGGCGGATCAGCAAATCAAATCCTTGATCCGAAGCTTTGAAGCCTTGGATCCAGCAGAGTATGTGTCTAGCTATACAGGAGGAGGGAAAGATGGTCTTCTTTAATCTTGATGATGATGAAAAAGAGTTTGCCAGAAAGAAAACAAAATTTTGTCTGGTTATTTACGATATCGTCAGCAATAAGCGGCGCTTGAAGCTATCAAAGCTTTTAGAATGCTATGGCGTGAGGGTTCAGCGCTCCTGCTTTGAGATGACTCTTGAGAAGCTGGACTTTGACTGCCTGGTGAGAGAACTGAGAGCCTTTTATCAGGCAGAAGAAGGGGACAATATCATTATCTATCTGGGGCATAAGGAAGAGAGGATTGTTTTTAATCCTTATGCTAGCGCGGAGTTGCTAGAGGATATTTTGTTCTTTTAAGCTGTTATTTCTGGGCTAGACATGGTATAATGGACTTAGGTTTTAGCTAGTTTCTAAGGGGTACAAGATGTGGTGGGGCTCTTTTGAGGCTTTATACAAGATATGCTGTTAGCCCCCCCCCTAATCCTCGCGAGGGGACGGAAACCTAATGCCAGATGCTCGCACCTCAAACTCAGCTGGTTAGAGCCTCCCTAATCCTCGAAAGGGTACGGAAACGGCTTTTCCGCTGGCTTTTCCGCTGGTTTTTCTGGTTAGACCCCCCTAATCCTCGCGAGGGTACGGAAACGTATCGGCCTGCACTCGGATGCTGTTGCGATTATCGTTAGAGCCTCTCTAATCCTCGAGAGGGTACGGAAACTTTTTATTCCTCCTCGGCAAAAAATCTATACAATACGTTAGAACCCCCAAAATCCTCGAGAGGGGACGGAAACTCTACGTCATCACGGTCGAATGGAGATTCATCATCTGTTAGTTCCCCCCTAATCCTCGATAGGGTACGGAAACTGAACGTAGGCTTTGTAAAACTCTTCTGGTTTTTCCGTTAGAACCCTCCATATCCTCGATAGGGTACGGAAACTGATGGTTGTTAGCCTTAGATTTGGCAATACGTTCGTTAGAACTCCCCTAATCCTCGAGAGGGAACGGAAACCCATTTCCGAGTCTCCAGTTGTCGCGCTCCCAGTCCGTTAGAACCCTCCATATCCTCGCGAGGGGACGGAAAACCACCAATCTTTTTAAATTTATCTTGAAATTTATTTCGTTAGACCCCCCTAATCCTCGAGAGGGGACGGAAACAGACTGTTTCTTTACCAGAAGGAGAAACTAATTTGGGTTAGACCCCCTAATCCTCGCGAGGGTACGGAAACGCGATAAAGTACAAAGAGACAAATAACGGCTCTTTTGTTAGGACCCTCCATATCCTCGAGAGGGAACGGAAATTTATGTTTGTTAATCATCACGTCCTGCCGCTTGTGTTAGACCCACTTAATCTTCGCAAGGGGACGGAAACTATCGTTTACCTCCTACAGTCAAATAAGCATTATGTTAGAATCCCCCAAATTCTCGCGAGGGAACGGAAACAAATAAAGATCCATACCTGTTTGCACGTAAGCCTTGTAGGTTAGACCCCCCAATCCTCGCGAGGGTACGGAAACCTACCGATCAAAATAACGCGATTATACATAATATGTTAGAACCCCCCAAATCCTCGCGAGGGGACGGAAACTTATCTTTAAAGTACCAATAACAGACTCCTTTCCTGTTAGAGCCCCCTAATCCTCGAGAGGGTACGGAAACTGATGATCATAGTGCGTGCCGATAAATTGCCATTTGTTAGACCCCCCATAATCCTCGCGAGGGGACGGAAACTATGGTTGACGGTTGCTTGTACTTCTGTCATGATACGGTTAGACCCCCCCTAATCCTCGCGAGGGGACGGAAACGTTCTAAATTTTGCATTTGATCACTCCTTTTGCGTTAGATCCTCCCCTAATCCTCGAGAGGGGACAGAGTGGATAGGGGCTTTTTTAGTTTCCCTCAGATTCTTGGTTTGCCAAGAAAGAAGGATCTTGACTGCTTAAGCTCGTTTTTTTTAATACTTCAAAAAATATTGACAACGCTTTCAAAGATTGATATAATAATCTCAGTAAATAATAATCGTTCTAAAGGGCGCCATGAAATCGGTGAAACATATTTTTGCCTTTTTCGGGCGTTTTTGCAGTATAGAGAGGAGACCGTGTGAAGAAAGTAGAGTTACATTTATCAAAGACAAGACTAAAAGACGAAGAATTGGTCAGTAAGCTTCAGGGCTTTTTGATGGCGCAGATTTCGCCAGACTTTGCGACCTTTCTCCATGAGCAGGAGACCAATCCCTACTCGATGAACCTGAGCTCCACGCGTGATGAGTCGGTATGGGTTGTCAATTTGCTTTCAGAAGAGGCGGAACAGCAAATGCTAGCTCCCTTATTAAACTTGGAAACCATCAAGCTAGAGAGCTGTGCTGAGGAAATCCTTGTCAAAAAGGTGGAAATCCACTCCTTGTCCCAGCAGACCTTGCTGGATATTTACCAAGATGATGATGCTTCCCACCTGATACGCGTGCATTTTTATACGCCAACGACCTTTAAGCGACAGGGGCAGTTTGTGCTATTTCCAGACACGCGCCTGATTTTTCAAAGTTTGATGCAGAAATACAGTCGACTGGTGGAAGGAAGAGCGGAAATCGAAGAGGAGACCCTGCAGTTTTTAGCAGACCATAGTCAAATCACCAGCTATCATCTAAAAAGTCATTATTTTCCAATTCATGGACGAAAATACCCCGCCTTTGAAGGCAGGGTGACGATACAGATAAAGGGAGCATCCACGCTCAAAGCTTATGCCCAGATGCTCCTAAGATTCGGTGAATATGCCGGAGTCGGCACAAAGTGTAGCCTAGGAATGGGAGGGATGAGAATTGAAGAAAGAAAAGGTTGATTTGATTTACTGTGCCTTGTTTCACAATCTTGGCCGTATTGTCAGTCGTTCACTTGGCCAGTCTGATGATATAGACTTAGGAAAAGCATGGTTAAAGAAACAACTTCCTCAGCTGGATTTGTATGAAGATAGCAGAGCAGGAAAGATCGTTAGCTTAGCAGATCGTATTGCAAGTGGTTTACCAGATGATAGAAAGGTTATGTCAGATAAACTTTTCTACCCTCAAGCAGATATTTTTAATGCTTTCAAAGAGGACAAGGGTTCTCGTTATCAGAAATTTGAAGTTCTGACAGATGATAGTGAACTCAATATTGCCAGCCACGAAGCAGTTGATATTAGTCAAGACTGCTATGAGGAACTACTGAATATTTTGACTGAAAAACTACAAGAACTTCCCTTAGAGGAAGAAAACTTGCCATCCTTTTTCAATCTTTGGCGGATTTTGTTTTCGAAAGTACCTCTACTTCCTGGCGACAAGGAGCTGGGAGATCTCTCTCTGGCAGAGCATAGTAGATTAACAGTTGCTTTTGCTACTGCGATTTTCGATTATCTGGAAAATCAAGGTCAAGATTCTCTGCTAGATGATTCATCGAATCTCTATACAGAATCTGCTTTCTTACTAGCTAGTTTTGATTTATCTGGCATCCAGGACTTTATTTACAATATCGCCAGCAAAGGGGCTGCTAAGCAACTCAAGGCTCGCAGTCTTTATCTGGAATTTATGAGTGAGAATATTGTGGATAGCCTCTTGGAGAAGTTGGCGCTATCACGCGCTAGTGCCCTTTATGTCGGTGGAGGCCATGCCTATTTCGTTTTACCAAATACAGAAACTACAGTGGCAGCTTTGGAGCAATTTGAAATAGAATTTAACAGTTTCCTCCTGAAGCATTTTCAGACGGGTCTCTATGTTGCTTTTGGTTGGGCACCATTTGCCGCAGAGCAGATTATGAAATATCGTTATGGCTCGGTTGCCAGCTATCTACAACACTATCGCGAGATTTACCAAGAAACTAGCCGGATGATTTCTGAAAAGAAAATCTCTCGCTACGATGCAACTACTTTGCGAGAGCTCAATAAGGGTGGTAAACAGTCTGAACGGGAGTGTGAAATTTGCCATGCAGTTGGGGAGATTGAGATGCTGCGGATAGGTGGCGAGGATGTGCAAAATCTCTGTCCTATTTGTCGTGAGCTTAGAAGTTTTGCTGCTAAAATTCATACTTTTGACGATACTGAAAATCCTGAAAGGGAAGACTATTATTATTTTCAAATTGTAGAGGGAGAAGAAGGACTGCCAATTGGCCCTGAAACTGTATTGCTGGCTGTGGATGAAGCAAATATTTCCACCTCAGGTCGCTTATATGTGAAAAATAAATTTTCTACGAACAAGGCTGGTATTCATGTCTTTATAGGAGACCGTCAGGCAGCGAATATTGAAGACTATGCAGGTCTGTCTCAAAAAGATATCGAAGGAACTGAGGGAGTAGCTAAGGGAATTAAGCGGCTGGCCGTTTTGCGTTTGGATGTAGACAATCTAGGTGCAGCTTTTATGGCTGGATTTTCTAAGCAGGAAGGTGGAAGTTATAATACTCTTGCTCGCTCTGCTGTATTTTCTCAGCAGATGAGTCTTTTCTTTAAGTTTCACATTAACCAATTTGCAAAGGATAAGAATTTGACGATTATCTATGCAGGTGGTGATGATGTATTTGCGATTGGCAGCTGGCAGGATGTTATAGATTTTGCGGTTGATATTAGGCAGAAATTTATTGCTTTTACAAATGGGAAGTTAACCTTATCTGCAGGCGTCGGGCTTTATCCAGATAAAACTCCGATTCATCTGATGGCTTTGGATGCTGGACAACTTGAAGAGGCCGCCAAAGACAATGGTAAAGATAGTATTTCTCTTTTCAATGAACGGTACACTTTCAAGTTTGATGACTTTATTAATGAGATTTACAAAGGGAAATTGAAGGATATTCGGAGATATTTCTCTGGTCAGAAGGAGCGGGGTATCAATTTTCTCTATCGCTTGGTTGAACTTTTGCAACTTAATGACAAAGAAATGTATAAGTCACACGGATCTTCTGATGATAGAAGGATGAATGTTGCCCGCTTAGCCTACCTATTGGCGCGAATGGAAGATGAAGCCAGCAAAGAGGAGAAGGAACATTTCAGAGAATTCAAAAATGCTTTTTGGAATTGGTATAAGAGTAGCAGTAAAACACAGAGAGAAGCAGAGTTAGCTCTCATCTACTATCTATATGAGATTAGAAAGGTATAAAAAGATGGCACCGTACGAAAAAAATAAAAATAACCGAAATAACGGTGGAAAGAAATTTCAAAACAATCGTAATCAAGATAGATATGGTAATCAAAGTAATGTCCAAAACTGTTTCAAGCTTGAGCCGCCTATTTTGACGGATGATTATGTTGATAAGGCGGAGAAGGTTATTCGTAAGTTGGATAATTCAGGGAAATACGAAAAAGGACCAAGTAAGGGCAAGATGAAATTCAAATTAACCAGTACACAAATTCGTAATTTAGCAGCCTTGACCAGCAATCTTTTTGACGAAAGTAAAACCAAAAATGATATTGAGGAATTAAGAGAAAAAATTTCCTATTTGAGGATTCAGTTTGTTTACCAATCTGGAAGAGAACCAGCTGTAGAAGATTTTGTTAAAAAAGCAGCTTTGTTAGAAGCGTTGAAAGAAATTCAAGATATACCGAGTTTGCAGCGCTTCTGTCGGTATATGGAAGCTTTGATTGCATATTTTAAATTCAACGGAGGAAGAGATCAATGACCTATTCAAAAGTAAAAATTTCAGGAATTATTGAGCTGAAAAGCGGACTTCATATTGGGACCAGTAATGCCTTTGCAGCTATTGGCGCTACCAATAATCCCATTATCAAAGATCCTCTTACGAATCTTCCCTATATTCCTGGCTCCACTTTAAAGGGAAAAATGCGCAGCTTGCTTTATCGAACAGTCTATAATAACAATACAAGTGATGAATTAAGCAATGATAGTGAGGAAATTAGCCGTCTCTTCGGGAATGCAAAAAAATGTAAAATTGGCCGCTTGGTTTTTCGAGATGCCTTTCTAAATAACAAAGAAGAGCTAGGTAAAAGAGTATCTACTTACACAGAAGTTAAGTTTGAAAATACTATCAATCGCATTACAGCTGAAGCAACTCCACGACAAGTTGAGCGAGCTATTCGTGAAAGTCAATTTGCTTTTGAGATTATCTATTCTATCCAGGAGAAAGAACTCACTGAGGTAGAAAAGGACATGGAAATTCTCAAAGCTGGTTTTGAATTGTTGGAATGGGATTACTTAGGCGGTTCTGGTAGTCGTGGCTATGGTAAAGTGTGTTTTAAAGACTTTGAGGTTAAGACTGTCTTTGGTGAATTTGATAAAGATAGGATTATAGAAGCTCTGAAGCCATATACTAAGGATGAGTCCGATGGTGGAGAAAGTGCAGAGAATCCAGATTCGGATATTAAGTAAGGAGGTCTGCTATGGCCTATCAACTCTATAAATTAGATTTTAAGTCTGCGCATTTTGGCGAAGGTCATTTGGATGATTCGGTCATGACTTTCACGGCAGCCCGTCTTTACTCCGCCTTAGTGCTTGAAGCTATTAAGATGGGGGTCTTAGATAAGTTTGAAGCTTTATCTCAACAGGAGGATTTTGTGCTGACTGATGCTTTCCCCTATAATGAAGTTCCCTATCTCCCCAAGCCTATCGGCTATCCATTATTAGATAAAGTCAACCGAAGTGAAGATATTATCAAACAGCGGGAAGAAGCTAAAAAAGTAAAGAAGTTAGCTTTTATTAAGCTGGGGGATTTTGACTGCTTTCTATCTGGAAATAGTATCATCGGTGAATATCTGGCTACAAAATCAGTTAACACAAAAAACCAGCCCTTCCAAGATGGAAATCTTTATCAAGTTGCTTCAGTTCACTTTGACAAAAGCAGTCTGTATTTCATCGCCAATCAATCTGATTTGTTGGATCGTTTGTTGGAAAGTCTTCAGTTCAGTGGAATCGGAGGGAAGCGCAGCAGTGGTTACGGTGGTTTTACTCTGGATAAAACTGTTGCCCAGCCACTGGATTTTTTGGAAAAGTTAACTGTTAACCATACAGGCAAAGTCATGACTTTGACAACTTCTTTGCCAGTGGATAGTGATTTGGAAATAGCAATGAATGAGGGGCGTTACTTACTGAAAAAGGGAAGTGGATTTGCATTTAGTGAGAAAATAGAGTCTAATTATCGTAAGCAGAATCTTTACACTTTTAAGGCAGGTTCAACCTTTTCCAAAACGTATAATGGTCAAATCTGTGATGTCAGGCCAAGTAATGAGTTTCCTCATCCAGTCTGGCATTATGCTAAACCTTTATTTTATATATTGGAGGAATCCAAATGAAGACAGAATATAGGAAATTTAAGTTGACCCTGTGTACATTGGGACCAGTGCATATTGGGAGTGGTCAGCTTCGTACCGCTCGTGAGTATATTCTTGAAGGGGACGAATATTATTTTCCAGATATGACTCTGCTTTATGACGAACTTATCAAACAAGGAATTGATGAAAAATTTGAAAAATTCTTAATTGACTCGGATAATAAAACTAATCGAATAAGTGATTTTCTAGCTGAGCATGACATAACAAAACGTGATTTTGGGGGTTATAGACTTAAAGCAACAGGACTTGAAAAGCCTAAAGGAGGCTATACAGCCCGAAATCAGGAAACGACAGATCCAGGAGAAATCAATGGTGTTCATCAATTTATGAGAGATTGTTACGGTAACCCTTATATCCCGGGTAGCTCTCTTAAAGGTGCTATTCGCACTATTTTGATGAATACGCATTGGCACTCAACGAATTTTAAGCAGGAAAAAAAAGGCAAAATCGTTGAAAATAAGAAAGCGATTTCTTGGGGACCAACTAGACGACAGAGACATGAAAAAATAAAACCTTTTGATGATATTTTTAATGAAATTCGTGTCTCAGACAGTCAGCCTCTGACAAATGATGATTTAATTCTTGTTCAAAAGTGGGATTTTACTCCAGATGATACAAAGCCGCATTCACTGAGTATCTATCGTGAGGCTCTGAGACCTGGAACTAAGATGGAATTTGAAATCATTACTGCTTCAGGTTTTAAAGATGGAAGAGCCGGTGAGCTCGTTGCTTCTCTTGGAGAATATGCACAAAAATATTACTTTGGAGTGACAGAAGATGAAGCCTACGAAGGATATAAAGATTTCTTTCTAAAAAAATTTCCTAATCATTTAATTCAAAACAATTTATCCTATCCCCTCTATCTAGGTGGTGGTAGCGGTGCTTGGACCAAAACAGTATTTAGGCAAGCGGATGGCGAAGTTCAAAAACGACATAAAAAAATGTCTGGACGAGGAGCTCTAAAATTGACAAAGGCGCCTTTTTTAACCGTTGATGGTGAAATAGAATTAATTAATAATGCAGAGAATTTCTATGAAATGGGCAGAACCTGTTTTACGATTATGGAGGAGTAACAAGATGAGGACATTAATCACATTTATCAGTCAGTATGATCCGATTGGTGTAAAATTTAAACATTCGAAAAAAAAAGATGAAACAGGGCGAGAGAAAACGAACGAATTTCGAAGAGCCTTGACTATAGAGGATATTAATAACTACGAGCAAGATGGTTATCGACAGGAAATTTCGGATGGTCCTGCACTCGTAATTATTAAAGATGAAATGCCTGACAAGCTTATTGTTATATATAGTGATGAGATGAAGGTAAAGCAGAAAAACTTTGAAGCAGCTGTTCAAGCTGTTTACGATGGAAAAGAATCTCCAGTGATACAGAATGAGCATGTAAAAGAAGGGATTCACGAATTTGATACAATGTATAAATTCGTGGAAGAAATTCTTAACAGAGAAGATATGTCACATGGAGATTATATTTTAAATGTGACGAGTGGTACTCCTCAGTGTCAGGCTGCTATGTATGCTATCAATTTTATCAAGGATTATCATACAAGACTTGCTCGGGTAGATTCTCCAAATGGTAAGAAAACAAATAGGTCTAATCAGGGCGCTCCTTATTTTGAAGAAGTTGTTTTAGATGATTTATTGAAAAAGCAAGGAGCAAAATATAGAGATGGGCGTAAACCAGAAATTGAAACAGGTGAAAAATTAAAAAACAATTTATTACAGCGGACTTATGAAGATTTCATTTTGAAGTATGAATACAAAGCAGCGTTAGATATCTTAAAGGCAAATCCCGATATTATTTCCAATGAACAAGATCAACAAAGTTCAAAAAATGTATTAGAAAACATGATTAGTGTTTTTCAAAAACAGAGAGTTCTTGAAGAGCTTGCAGTTGATGATAATTTGAAATATGATGACACAGATGAGTTTCAAAAAGTGTTAAATTATTATCTGATGATTGATATTCTAAATCGTAGAGGTCAAGTGACTGATGTGCTAGTCAAGGCAAAATCCTTTGCGGAGTTTGTTATTGGAAACTATTTATTTAGAAAGCATGAAAGGTATGTCAAAAAAACTTCCAAGGGATTCAAGGTGAATTTAGAATCACTTAATAATAATGAAATTAGTGAAATTTGCGATTATATTACTCAGGAGATTAAAAAAGTGAACCCTAAAGGGAGTTTTGGTAGAAAAAGCGACCTAATGATTCATTCGTTTAGATATCTTGTAAGTTTTTTGGAGGGAAGAAGTGCGATAGTGACTAGTACTCAAAAAGTGACAGAATTAAATAGCAGAC
This sequence comes from Streptococcus sp. 27098_8_113, assembly GCF_041432545.1. Lineage (NCBI taxonomy): Bacteria > Bacillati > Bacillota > Bacilli > Lactobacillales > Streptococcaceae > Streptococcus > Streptococcus sp. 27098_8_113. The sequence goes on from NZ_JAPVZU010000004.1 coordinate 84,467, forward strand.
GAAATAAAGTTGCTCATGGTCTGGCTGAAATCTCAGTGGAGCAAGAGGAATTGGATGAATTAGTGAAAGGATTGAAAGAGTTGGTCATAGCCGCATATTCTGATATAGATGCCTCTTTATATCAGAAATATTTTAATTATTATGATATAAAGAATCGAGAGTTAATCAGCTGTATTAAATAGACTCCCAACCTTCCCTAACGCCTTCCCCAATCTGATAAACCTGATAGGGAAACCAAGTTTCAAAAATAGAAAAAACACCTAGATCCTGCAGTAAGCTGCCTGCTTCTAGGTGTTTTACTTTATTTATCAAACTGTACTTCCTCAATCAGATACTCGATAAAGCGCTCGCCCATCTTGGACAGGCTGGCTTTTTCGTGCTGGATATAGACCAGCTCGATTGGATCATCGATATCCAGAGGGATGGAGACGATATTGTCTCCGTTGAGGTTGCTGTTGAGAATACCGGTCGCAATCGTGTAGCCATCCAGACCGATCAGGAGGTTAAAGAGAGTTGCACGGTCGCTGACCACGATAGATTTTTTGTGGTGCTCCTGAGAGAGGATTTCCTCAGAAAAGTAGAAGGAGTTATGCGTACCTTGGTCATAGCTGAGATAAGGGAAATCTTCCAAGTCTGACAGTTGTACCAGCTTTTTCTTGGCCAGCGGATTGGACTTGCTGACAAAGATATGGGGCTGTGCTGTGAAGAGGTGGGTCGCAATCAGATGGCTATCATCCAGCATTTTAGAAAGAACATCGCGGTTGTAGCTATTGAGAAAGAGGACGCCAATCTCGCTGCGAAAGTTCTTCACGTCATCAATGATTTCCCAAGTCCGAGTTTCCCGCAGAAAGAGCTCGTATTTCTCCATATCGCTTTTTTTAAGCAATGAGACAAAGGCATTGACTACAAAGGCATAGTGCTGGGCAGAGACGCTAAAAAGCTCGCGGTGGGCGACAGGATTTTTGTATCGCTCTTCTAAAAGCTGAGTCTGCTCCACCACTTGGCGGGCATAGGAAAGAAACTCCATGCCGTCCTTGGTCAAGGTGATTCCTTTGGGATTGCGAATGAAAATCTCGATGCCCATTTCATTTTCCAAATCCCGCACAGCGTTGGACAAGCTAGGCTGGGTGATAAAAAGTTGCTTGGCAGCTTCGTTCATGCTACCTGTCTCGACGATTTTGATAATGTAGTGTAATTGTTGAATTCTCATAGGTCTATTTTATCACAAATTGGGGATTTTTTCTTGACAAATCAGGAAGATTAGCAAATGTTTGCTTGCCAAACTTGCCTGTGCTAAAATGAAAGAAATAAGGAGGGAGATATGGCCAAAGATGCTGACTATAAGAAGCGTTCAGTAGTTGGACCAATTACTATTTTTATAGTCTTTATGACAGTTTGTATCATGCTTGCACTTGGGAAACTAATGCTTACGTGGGGAGCTCATGCTGTTTATAAGGATTTGGAGCGAAAGAGTATGTCCTCGTCTGTTTATCAAAAGTCATCAGAGGAGCTTAAGCTAGAAGAGAACGTTTTAGAGAGAGGGAACCATCGTTTTACATGGACAACTGAGGAAATCATCAATCTGCAAATAAAGGATCCCGCTGCTGGTCAAAACGGATCTTCTCTGGACCAAGTCCTTGAAAAGCATGGTAAGGCCTCAAGCTTTCTTTATACTGAGAGCAATGGGAATATTGAATTAAGCTATGTCAGTGAGGGGATTCAAGGTCATCATAGCAGTCTAAGGTTGACATTTGAAAAAGATGGAGCAGGCTATCATCTCATTGGTAAGAGAGCGAATATTCTTGATGAGGCCTATCCAACTTTGCCACAGGGAGATAGTCCCTATCTCTGGACCAAGGCTGATATTGCTGCTTTACAAGTTCGTGACGAGAACACAGGCCATACTGGTATGTCCTACGAAGAGATCGTTCAATTATTTAGTCTGCCTCGAGAATCAGAAGTATTTATTTCGCGCTTGGACGCAGCAGATAGCCAGCATATTGGCTTGGAACTCAAATACTTAACTTCAGATGAAAGATATAATAATGAATGGGTTCATTTAATCTTTCATCGTCAAGAAGATGGCGCCTTTCGGTTGACGAAAGTTTCTAGTCATATTGATAGAAGAGAAAGATAGGCGGCCTTATGGCCTCCTTAGGTAGCCAAAGCAGGCAGACAGGATATTGTGGATGGCAGAGAGTCTGGCACTTTCTCAAATATATACAAACAGATTCAAGTCCATTTTGCAATTTCAATCTATTCGTGATATGATGAGTTTTTAGACTGACAAGGAGTCGTTATGAAGAGACAAGAAGATTCGTTTGAAGATATTGCTTTTGAGCTAGAAAAGGAAACCCATAAGTCTAAGTTTTTGCCGTTCATGGTAGTAGCTATTGTTGTATTTTCTATCATTGGAACAGTTTTTTTGACACTTTCTCTTTCAGGAAAAAGCAAAGCCAAGCAGATGCCAACTCCGTCTAGCCAGATTAGTTCGTCATCAAATAGTTTGGAAGATGAGAAAGCTGAAGCAGAACAATTCGCTAAAAGTCTTATCGTTTCTCCAGAAAAAAGCGGTCCCTTTCTTTGGACAGTTGAAAAGGCAGTCGCGCTTCCCATGAACAAATACAAGGGCGGAGCCGTCTTGGAAGATGTGTTAAAAGAATTTGGGAAACCGGTTCAAGGTGGGGCCTGGATTGATTTTTTGCCAAATCATAAAGTTCAAAAACATATTCGCCTTATCTGGAAATCGAAAAATGGTAGTATGGGCTATGTATCTTTAACCTTTGCTGAATTTGATGGTGTCTATAAGCTCATTTCAAAATACCATTTTAGCCTTTCAAGTGATAAAATTCAGGTGGATAACAATCCTAAAAGATCCTTTTTATGGACGCAGGCATACATCGATAGTCTTGTTATTGGTGCTAGAGAAGGAACAGCTAAAGGTACACCATATGATGAGATTGTTTTAAAAGTCGGCTTACCTCTATATCAGACGATTTCTGGAGACGACAATCAACTGAAGATGCGGGTTGATTATGTTAATCCAGATTCTTGGCAAAATCCAGAACAATTGAAAAGAGTTCATTTAGAATTCTACAAGCAAGGAGATGATAGATGGCGTTTGGTGTCTAAAGAAAGTGAGTAAACTAAATCGATAAGAAAGAGGAGGAAAATGAGGAGGAGTAGCAAGAAAAAACGTGATCTTCATTCGTTTAGAGAGATCAAAAGAGACCTTTATCGTCAACAAAAGCTAAAACGAGAAGAGCTCAGAATGATGACGATGAAGGAGGAGAAAAGAAGAATTAGCTTGGCTTTTACCCTTCTTTGTTTGGCAATCTCTTTTGCTTTGTTCTTTGGCTTCTATTATTTATCGCAACAGGTTCCTAATAAAGCTGAATTGAAGTACAAATATGACGATAAATCCTCATCAGTTAGTGGAGACAGCTCGGCTAGTCTGCAAGATGATGATGAATCAAAATTGACCCAAGAACAAAAGGAACTGAAACAGAAAATTGTTGAGGAAGATGAAGATAAGTTTGCTTTTAATTGGACATTGGATAATTTTGTAGAGCTCAAGGTGGAAAATGGGGGGACTAATAGTCCAACTTTAGAAGAGGTCATTGCGAAATACGGTAAGGGTTCAGCTGTGAGTTTTGCTACAAAAGGATTGACACTAACTTATAAGACAAGAATTATAGATGTTCCGAGATACGGCTCATCTGGACATCCTCAGGAAATCAGTTTGGTTTTTTATGACCCAGATTCGAATGGCAAGAACTATTATTTGATAAGTAAAAGTGCAGTATATTTAGATGACAGTAACTATCCTTCAGCGACGAAAGACGAATTTGTCTTTAAGTGGAAGCCAGAAGATATGGATACATTAAAAATAGGTGATAGCCAGTATGGCAAAGGTGGGATGACTTATCAAGAGGTTGTTGAGCGTTTTGGACTTCCTTCAGAACTTAATATTTATGGAAGTGGCATGAGCGATAGCCCCTTATCACTACGGGCCAATTATAGAAACTTTCGAAATATAGAACGAAAATATGATTCAGTAACTTTGATTTTCAAGCGGCAGGAAGATGGTAGTTTTTATCTGGCAAGTGCAAATAGTGAATTTGACAAGGACTGGTAAGGCTGTGATAAGTCGGAGACATGAAAAGTCTAATATTTTTATGTCTTGACAATCCTTATCGCTAACGATATAATGTTTACAATTTAACCTTTAATCAAGTCCAGTGAGGCTGCAAGGTAGGAAAAACGGTATAAGGGGCAATTTGACTGCCTCGTTTTTTGCAAAACCTTGCTGCGGCGAGGTTTTTTCTTGTAGAAAGTGAGGTTGTCATGGTTAGTGATAGTTGTAAAAAGAGATTTGGCAAGATTATGCTGGAGCAGATGGAGCTGCTGGAGCAAGTAGAAATTGCGCCTCAGATTTTTTCGATGCGCCTGAAAGGCCAGATGGTGAGCCAGATGCAGGTCGGGCAATTCCTGCATATCCGAGTGCCAGATGATAGCAAGCTGCTGCGGCGTCCGATTTCTATATCGGAGATTGACCGAGAGCAAGGTATCTGCCGGATTATTTATCGGGTCGAAGGTGGCGGGACGGCCATTTTCTCTCAGCTTTCTGTTGGTAGCTATCTTGATGTCATGGGGCCTCAGGGGAATGGCTTTGATTTGTCTCCGGTAGAAAAGGGCGATAAGATCTTGATCATTGGTGGTGGTATCGGTGTGCCTCCTCTCTTACAAACGGCTAAAGAACTGCATGCTAAGGGGGCCCAGGTTACAGCAGTGTTAGGCTTTGCTAATCAATCTGCGGTTATTTTGGAAGAAGAATTTCGTGAGTGCAGTCAGTTGTTTATCACTACAGATGATGGCAGTTATGGTCAAAAAGGCTATGTATCAACCATTGTCGACGAGTTGACAGAAGAGTTTGATGCAGTCTATTCTTGTGGGGCGCCCGGTATGCTCCAGTATGTGGATCGGACATTTCATGATCATCCCCATGCCTATCTATCGATGGAGTCTCGGATGGCTTGTGGTATGGGTGCCTGCTATGCCTGCGTCGTTCATGTAGCAGGTCAGGATGAAGCGGTCAATAAGCGGGTTTGCGAAGACGGTCCAGTTTTTGAAACTGGGACCATCGTGCTTTAGGAGGATAAGGAAATGACTGAAAATCGTTTGAAAATTTCTCTGCCAGGATTAGAGCTGAAAAATCCAATCATTCCAGCTTCAGGCTGTTTTGGTTTTGGTCAGGAATATGCCAAATACTATGATTTGGATCTACTGGGCTCTATCATGATCAAGGCGACGACGCAACATCCCCGCTTTGGCAATCCAACACCCCGTGTGGCTGAAACGCCAGCTGGCATGCTCAATGCTATCGGTCTTCAAAATCCAGGGGTTGATGCCGTTTTGGCTGAAAAACTTCCTTGGCTGGCTCAGCACTATCCAGACTTGCCGATTATTGCCAATGTGGCTGGTTTCTCCAATGAAGAATATGCTTATGTATCTGGAAAAATCTCCCAAGCTCCCAATGTCAAAGCGATTGAGCTCAATATTTCCTGCCCCAATGTGGACCATGGCAATGCGGGGCTTTTAATCGGGCAAGTCCCTGAGCTAGCCTATGAAGCGGTAAAAGCAGCAGTTGCTGCCTCTCAAGTCCCAGTCTATGTCAAATTAACCCCCAGCGTAGCAGACATTACCCAAGTGGCCAAGGCGGCAGAAGATGCGGGCGCGAGCGGTCTGACCATGATCAATACCTTAGTGGGAATGCGTTTCGACTTGAAAACGAAGCGGCCAATCATTGCCAATGGAACTGGTGGCATGTCTGGTCCAGCTGTCTTTCCTGTGGCGCTCAAGCTGATTCGTCAGGTCGCGCAGTTCACCAAACTGCCAATCATCGGCATGGGGGGAGTTGACTCGGCAGAGGCAGCGCTGGAGATGTTTATCGCTGGTGCATCGGCCATCGGCGTCGGAACGGCGAATTTTACTGACCCGTATGCCTGTCCCAACATTATAGAGAACTTGCCGCAAGTCATGGATAAATACGGCATTGAAAGCCTAGAAAGCTTGAGAAAAGAAGTCAGAGAAAATTTGCTTTAAGCTCTATTTTCTCTTGACAAACTTCCCAGTAAATTATAGAATGTTTAAGATAAAACCTTTAAAGAAGTCCAGAGAGGCTCTAAGGCGCATACGTTTAAAATGGTAGATTCTGCCACATTTTCGTGTAACCTTGCTCTCGGGCAAGGTTTTTTCTATGATTGTAATCATCTTTATAGTAAGTAACAAGCAAGGAGAAGAACTGCATGCGTGAAGAACGTCCTATTATCGCCCTAGACTTTCCATCTTTTGATGATGTCAAAAACTTTCTGGAGCATTTTCCTGAAGATGAAAAACTGTACGTCAAAATTGGCATGGAATTCTTTTATGCTATTGGTCCAGAAATTGTGCATTATCTGAAAGGCTTGGGACATAGTATTTTCCTCGATTTGAAATTGCACGACATCCCTAATACCGTGCGTTCAGCTATGTCTGTTTTGGGAACATTTGGGGTTGACATGGTGACGGTTCATGCGGCTGGCGGCGTTGAGATGATGAGAGAGGCTAAAAAGGTCCTCGGTGACAATGCGAAGCTAGTAGCGGTGACCCAGTTGACTTCGACCAGTGAAGAAGATATGCGCGACTGCCAAAATATCCAAACAACTGTGCAGGAGTCGGTTGTTAATTATGCCCGCAAGGCCAAGGAAGCTGGGCTGGATGGGGTTGTTTGCTCAGCTTTGGAAGTTGAACTCATCAAGGCAGCTACGGCGGACGATTTTCTTTGCGTGACACCGGGTATCCGGCCGGCCGGTGCTGAAATCGGTGACCAAAAGCGGGTCATGACACCGCAGGAAGCCCACCAAATTGGTAGTAATTATATTGTAGTTGGTCGCCCGATTATTCAGGCTGAGAATCCTTGGGATGCCTATCACGAGATTAAGAAACAGTGGAATAGCTAAGTAAGAATTTTAAATGAAACGAATAACAGATGTATAAGGAGTAAAAAATGACTTTAGCCAACGATATTGCACGTGACTTGTTGAAAATCAAAGCGGTTTACTTGAAACCAGAGGAGCCTTTTACTTGGGCTTCTGGGATTAAATCACCGATTTATACCGATAATCGAGTGACTTTGGCTTATCCAGAGACTAGAACTTTGATTGAAAATGGCTTTGTCGAAAAGATTCGTGCAGAATTTCCTGATGTGGAAGTGATTGCGGGGACAGCAACGGCGGGTATTCCTCACGGTGCTATCATTGCCGACAAGATGAATCTGCCTTTTGCTTATATCCGCAGTAAACCCAAAGATCACGGGGCGGGCAATCAGATTGAAGGTCGAGTGGCTCCTGGTCAAAAGATGGTTGTGATTGAAGATTTGATTTCCACTGGCGGCTCTGTTTTGGATGCTATTGCGGCAGCCAAGCGTGAAGGAGCAGATGTAATCGGTGCCGCAGCCATTTTCACCTACGAATTACCAAAAGCAGATAAGAACTTTGCGGATGCAGGCGTGAAGTTGGTGACTTTATCAAACTACACAGAACTTATCCACTTGGCTGAGCAAGAAGGCTATATCAATGCAGAAGGATTGACTTTGCTGAAGAAGTTCAAAGACGATCAAGAAAACTGGCAAAATTAAGAAGGTACGAGGAGGCGGGACTAGCATGTTCCTGTCTCCTTTTTAGGATTTACTTGGTCTCTGCTCACTTTTTAAAATAGCAAAAAGTGCCTGATTTTGTTATAATAAAGCCATGTCTAAGATTTATCATATCACTTTTTTGATTCTACAAAAAATCATGCTGGTATTGAGTCTTCATTGGCTGTTTACAGCTATTTTTCATGTGTCGCAGTTGAGTAGCTTGGCTCTGATTTTGTTTGGAGTCTTGGCGATCTTAGCGAATCGCTATCGGTTTCAGCTTAAAAAGTCTTATCATTTTCTCATGAGGCACAAGCTGGCAATTGTCTTTGTAGCTCTCCTTTTTCAGCTCATCATGCTCTTATCGGCTGAGCTTTTGATTCGACGGGACGCAGCGGTTGTTTTCACAGGGGCTTTCAAGTACCTGAAGGAGTCCTCTATTTCCAGCTACCTGACGCGCAATCCCAATAATCTGCCCCTCTTTCTCTATGAGCGTTTCTTCTTTAATCTCTTTGGCGAAGCAGCTCTTTGGATTATGCAGGGACTCAATCTTTTTTACGTCAATATTGCGTCTTGGATCCTCTACAAAGGCTGTCAACAGTATTTTTCGCAGGCTACAGCCGATGCGGTTTTTAGTCTTTATGTGACCTTGGTCGGATTTTCGCCTTACTACATGTCTATGTACACGGACATTCCTCCCTTGCCTTTGATTAGTCTACAGATTTTTCTGGCTCTGAGTTTGTTGGAAAATAAGGGGAATAGTCGCCAAATCATTTCTAGGAGCTTTTTATTAGGGATTTTGACCAGTCTTGCCTTTTTGATTCGTCCGACAGTGATGATTCTGTTGATTGCTGTTTTTGGAGTTTTGTTTTTGAGACAGAACTGGAAAAAGTTTTTCTTGACTGCTGCGGTCTTTGGCCTAAGTTTTTCAGCAGGCTATCTTCCGCTTCATTATAGTCTGGCTCACCAGACTGAAGTGCCGATTATCCAAGGCCAAGGACTGGCCAAAGGGCCACTGCTTTTCATCAATCTGGGCCTAACCAATATCGGTCACGATCAGGAAGACATGAAGGAAGGGCTTTTGCAATATGTGGAACCCGACAAGCGGGCTGACTACAATAATGGCATGTTTGCCAGAGAAAATGTTATCAAAGAAATCAAGCGTCGTCTGAAAGAATACACTCCGCTGACCTTTCTACAGCACTTATATTATAAACACTCTTTGACGGTTGCTGAAGGAAACTTGGGTTGGCTCTATCGCAGTGTTGAAAATGAAAAGACACCTTATATTTCACCGCTTTATGAGTTCACAAAAGACAATGCATTCGCCCAGTTTATCCGTGACTTTTTCCTCAATTCTGATAAGGATAGTTTTCGATTTTATTCGCTGCTCAAGCAGGCAGTTTGGATTGTCATGGCTTTGGGGCTGGTCTTTGCCCTTTGGAAATACCGACCAAATGATTCCTTGAATTTCTTGATCTTGGCAGTTTTCGGTGGTCTCCTCTTTCTGCAAATTTTCGAAGGAGGCAAGACGCGTTATCTGATTCAGTTTTTGCCACAGATTTTGATTTTATCTGCTGTAGGCTTGACTCAATATCCGCTAGACTTGACTCGCATGAAATTTTGGTAAAAGAAGGTCTAACTAGACTTGTCAGCTTAGTTGCCCGTAAGTATGGAAAGTAAAATAAAAAGGAGACATGTATGCAGCATTCAGCTTGGCACGCTTTGATTAAGGAGCAGCTGCCAGAAGGTTATTTTGCAAAAATCAATCATTTTTTAGACGAAGTGTATGCTTCGGGAACCATTTACCCACCACGGGAAAAGGTGTTTAATGCGATTCAGACGACAGATTTAGCGGATGTTAAGGTGGTTATTTTGGGGCAGGATCCCTACCACGGACCGAGACAGGCACAAGGCTTAAGTTTTTCGGTGCCTGATGACATTCCAGCTCCGCCTTCTTTGCAGAATATTCTCAAAGAACTGGCGGATGATATCGGAGTGAAAGAATCACATGATTTGACTTCCTGGGCTCAGCAAGGTGTTCTCTTGCTCAATGCCGGTCTGACAGTGCCTGCTGGTCAGGCTAATGCCCATGCCGGCTTAATCTGGGAGCCTTTTACAGATGCGATTATCAAGGTCGTCAATGCAAAGTCGGATCCAGTTGTCTTTATCCTCTGGGGATCTTACGCCCGCAAGAAAAAAGCCTTGATAAGCAATTCGCAACATTTGATTATCGAGTCGGCTCACCCAAGTCCGCTGTCTGCCTACCGTGGCTTCTTTGGCAGCAAACCCTTTTCACGGACCAATGATTTCTTGGTGACTAAGGGCTTGGAACCAATCGATTGGTTAGCATAGGAGGTAGTATGGTTCAGTTAGCAACGATTTGTTATATTGATAATGGGCGTGAATTTCTCATGCTGCACCGCAACAAAAAGCCAAATGATGTTCATGCTGGGAAATGGATTGGAGTCGGTGGTAAGTTAGAGCGAGGAGAAACCCCGCAGGAATGCGCTGCGCGCGAGATTCTAGAGGAGACGGGCCTAAAGGCCAAGCCTGTCCTCAAGGGCATCATCACTTTTCCGGAGTTTACTCCCAATTTGGACTGGTACACCTATGTTTTCAAGGTGACGGAGTTTGAGGGGGAACTGATTGACTGCAATGAAGGGACGCTGGAATGGGTGCCTTACGATCAGGTTCTTTCAAAGCCGACTTGGGAAGGTGATCATACCTTTGTTGAATGGCTGCTGGAGGATAAGCCCTTCTTTTCAGCCAAATTTGTTTATGATGGTGATAAACTGCTCGACACGCAGGTCGATTTTTACGAATAAAGGAGATAGAAAATGCTACTAATCAAGAATGGCCGTGTAATGGATCCTAAGTCTGGTCTGGATCAAGTGTGCGATGTGCTGGTGGAGGGCAAGAAAATTGTCAAAATCGGCCAAAATCTGGAAGCGGCCGATGCCCAAGTCCTAGATGCTAGTGGTTTGGTCGTTGCCCCCGGTCTGGTCGACATTCACGTTCACTTCCGGGAGCCGGGCCAGACTCATAAAGAAGACATTCACACAGGAGCCTTGGCAGCGGCAGCGGGCGGTTTTACAACGGTTGTTATGATGGCCAATACCAATCCGACCATCTCTACAGTTGAAACGCTGAAGGAAGTGTTGGAGTCGGCCAGTCGTGAAAATATCCATATCAAGTCGGTCGCAACGATCACAGAGAATTTTGATGGGCAGCATCTGACAGATTTTCAAGGTCTTTTGGCAGCTGGTGCAGTAGGTTTTTCTGATGACGGTATTCCGCTGATCAACGCTGGCATTGTCCGTCAAGCGCTCGTAGAAGCGCGTAAAAATAACACCTTTATCAGCTTGCACGAGGAAGACCCAAATCTCAACGGCATCCTCGGTTTCAATGAGCATATCGCCAAAGAGCATTTTCATATCTGCGGCGCGACAGGTGTGGCAGAATACAGTATGATTGCCCGCGATGTCATGATTGCTTATGATGCCAAGGCTCATGTGCATATCCAGCATTTGTCCAAGGCTGAGAGTGTAAAGGTAGTGGAATTCGCTCAGAAGCTAGGTGCTCAAGTCACCGCTGAAGCAGCACCTCAGCACTTCTCTAAGACAGAAGCTCTGCTATTGACCAAGGGCAGCAATGCTAAGATGAATCCGCCTCTGCGCTTAGAATCGGACCGTCTGGCCGTTATCGAAGGGCTCAAGTCTGGTGTCATTTCTGTCATTGCGACTGACCATGCTCCACATCATGCTGACGAGAAAAATGTTGAAGACATCACTAAAGCGCCTTCTGGCATGACTGGTCTTGAAACTTCGCTTTCTCTGGGACTGACCTACCTAGTTGAGGCTGGTCATCTGAGCTTGATGGAACTTTTGGAAAAAATGACAATCAATCCGGCTCAGTTGTATGGTTTTGATGCTGGTTTTCTAGCCGAAGAAGGCCCAGCTGACATTACTATTTTTGATCCTAAAGCTGACCGTCTGGTTTCCGACCATTTTGCCTCCAAGGCAGCCAATTCACCTTTTGTTGGCGAAGAGCTGAAAGGCCAAGTCAAATATACCATCTGCGATGGGGAAATCGTCTTCCAAGCCTAGCAGACATTCATATAAACTCAACGTTCCATGTTATTTTGGAACGTTTTTCGTATTAAGAAGAAAGATTCTTTGAAAGGGCATTCCCTTTTTACAATAAAAACAGTATAATAGTAGAAAAAACATAGACTGGAGCTTTTATTTATGAAAAAGAAGCATCTTATTTTACCTGTTTTGTCTACGGTTCTGTTGGCACCTGCCTTTTTGGACCATCAAGTTGCTGCGGATGAGGTTCAGCCAGCAACTGCTGTGGCAAATGTGAACGAACCAGCTCAAAAACCGGCTGAAACGGATTTGGCACAAGCAGGTGGAGTTTCTGCCGATGAAGCTAGCGTCAATGCGGCCATCGCAGCTAATGCTCAAGATGTATCAGGAGCGTCTGACGCAAGCTTGCCTGAAGCTACCATTCTTCATACAAACGATGTGCACGGTCGTATCGTCGAAGAAAAAGGTGTTATCGGAGATGCCAAACTTGCAACGGTTATCAAGGAAGAACGTGCGAAAAATCCTCAAACGCTAGTCGTAGATGCAGGAGATGCTTTCCAAGGCCTACCAATTTCTAATAGCTCCAAAGGGGAAGAACGCGCGAAGATCCTCAATGAAATCGGCTATGATGCTATGGCGGTCGGAAACCATGAATTTGACTTTGGTTTGGATGAGGCTAAAAAATATAAAGAAATCCTTAATTTCCCACTTCTCAGTGCTAATACTTATGCCAACAATGCCCGTGTGTTCCAAGCATCAACTATTGTGGACAAGGATAAAAATGTAGAAGGTGATGAATTTGTCGTGATCGGGGTCACCACTCCTGAGACAGCCACAAAAACTCACCCCAAAAATATTCAAGGTGTGACTTTCGCGGATCCAATCACAGAGGTTAATCGGGTGATTGACGAAGTTGAAGCGCGTGCAGCAGCTGAAGGCAAGACTTATAAAAACTATGTCGTTCTGGCTCACTTGGGTGTGGATACTACGACACCGGTTGAATGGCGCGGTTCTACCTTGGCTGAAGCTCTTTCTAAAAATGCTAAGCTGAAGGGCAAGCGCGTTACAGTGATTGATGGCCATTCTCACACAGTAGAGTCCACTACTTACGGTGAAAATGTGACCTACAATCAGACTGGTAGCTATTTGCACAATATCGGTAAAGTTACTTTCAAGGCCAACCAACTTCTGGGTGATCCTCAGCAAATCCCAGCTGCAACAGCTAAAAAAGCTAGTCCAGATCCAGTTGTAGCAGAGATGGTCAAGAAGATCAAGGAAAAATACGATGCAGAAAATGCCAAGGTAATTGTTGCCAAGAGTCCTGTGGAGCTTAACGGGGACCGTGAAAATGTCCGCGTTCGAGAAACCAATCTGGGAAATGTGGTAGCAGATGCCCTTTACAAATACGGCCAAACAGGCTTTGCCAACAAAACAGACTTGGCTGTGACCAACGGTGGCGGCCTACGGGAAACCATTGCCAAAGACAAGCCCATCACAAAGGGAAGTGTCATCGCTGTATTGCCTTTTGGAAATACCATTTCTCAAATCAAGGTAACAGGTCAGAATATCGCAGACATGTTTGCCAAATCTTTGGGCTCAATCCTGCAAGAAAAAGATGGAAAACCTGTCTTGGATGAAAACGGCCAACCATTGCTAGAGCCAAGCGGCGGTTTCTTGCAAGTTTCTGGTGCTAAAGTTTACTATGACACAACTCTGCCAGCAGAGAAACGGATCCTTCGCATTGAAATCAAAAATAAAGAAACAGGTGCTTATGAAGCCCTTGACTTGGCTAAAACCTATTACCTGACAACCAATGATTTCCTAGCAGCTGGTGGTGATGGTTATACCATGCTAGGTGGTGCGCGTGAGGAAGGGCCATCTATGGACGTGGCCTTTGCAGAATATCTGGAAAGTGCAGATTTGACAGCTTATGCAGCAATCAATCCAAATTCTCGCACGATTTCTATGTCTGCTAGCAAGGATACAGATGGAGATGGTTACACAGATATCGAGGAAATTCAGCAGGGCACTGATCCAAAAGATGCCGCTTCTAAGCCTGGACAAAGCAATCCAGCAAACCCAACCAATCCGACTAACCCAGCAAATCCTACCAACCCAACTAATCCAACAGTTCCAACAAGACCAAGCAATCCAGTGGTTCCGAGCCAGCCTAATCATCCGGTTGTGCCTGAGACAAAACCACAAGAACAACCTTCTGTTGAGAAGCCAAATACAGCTCAGCCAGCAGCAAATAAGGCGACTTATCAAGCTCCAGCACAGGTTCGTCCGACAGAAGTAGCAAGCAAACAAGGCACTCTCCCGAAAACAGGAAGCAAGAATCCTTTCCTTCTTTCTATGTTTGGCTTGGTATTCGGAATGCTGGGTGCAGCAGGTCTGAAAAAAACTCAAAAAGATTAAAAAAATGAGGCTGGGACAAAAGTCCTAGCCTCTCAATTGTTTTTTTGGATTGTCGAGCAAGACGCAGTGGTTGAGTGGGCTATACTACGCTGATTTCATCAGCATTTACAGTCCTACTCAACTGTGCGGAGGTGGGACGACGAAATCGAATTCTAACGAATTACCGATTTCTGTCCCACTCTCATTTTTTTGGATTTTGCTTGGTCAGGTTGATGCCCCAAGGGATTAGGTTTTCAGTTTTATTTCGGATCCGCTGGATATTGTCGCGATGACGAAGGATGATAATAGCTGCTAAGAGAATGATAATCAGGGTAAAGAGGAAATCATAGCTAGGTAGGATAAAGCCTAAAGCAGGAAAAATCAAGACAGACAGGATAGCCACGCTTGCAGAAATCACACTAGCGAGGGAAATCATACTTCCCAGATAGAGGGTTGTCACAAAGACCAATATCAGATAGACAAAGAAAGCGGGTGAGAAGCCCAGAACAACTCCTGCACTAGTCGCCACGGCTTTGCCGCCCTTGAAGCCAGCAAAGATTGGAAAGGTATGGCCAATCACGGCCAAGAGGCCAAAAATCAGTGGTGAAATCCCTTCAATATGCAGGAAAAGCGGCAGCAGGGTCGCTGCAGTTCCTTTGAGAAAGTCAATAGCAAAAGTAGCCGTCCCAGCCGTCTTTCCCAAAATACGGAAAGTATTGGTCGTTCCGGTATTGCCGCTGCCGTATTCTCTCAGGTTCTTTTTAAAGAAAATTTGCCCAATCCAAAGTCCAGTCGGAATAGAGCCAAGTAAGTATGCTAGTATTAATCCAATTATCGTGTTCATCATGATTTTATTATACCATTATTTCGCTTTCTTACAATAGAAAAGGATAGAATTTATAGCAGGAAATGTCTACTCGGATATTGGATTGTTCTTCGTGTGAAATCAGTCCTCATCAGCAGTTTTTTCAAAAAAATCTTTGCAATATTTGCCAAAAACTTGTAAGATAGAAAAGATGAATCATTAGGAGGTTCTTGTGGCAAAAAAGGAAATCAATATTAACAATTATAACGACGATGCCATTCAGGTATTAGAAGGGTTGGATGCAGTCCGCAAACGTCCTGGGATGTATATCGGTTCAACCGACGGAGCAGGACTCCACCATCTGGTCTGGGAGATTGTGGACAATGCTGTCGATGAAGCCCTATCAGGCTTCGGTGACCGGATCGATGTGACGATCAACAAGGACGGCAGTTTGACCGTCGCAGACCACGGACGCGGGATGCCTGTCGGCAAGCACGCTATGGGTATTCCTACGGTTGAAGTCATCTTCACCGTTCTCCACGCCGGCGGTAAGTTCGGCCAAGGTGGTTATAAGACCTCGGGTGGACTCCACGGAGTAGGCTCCTCTGTTGTCAATGCCCTATCCAGCTGGCTGGAAGTGGAAATCACGCGGGATGGGACTGTTTATAAGCAGCGCTTTGAAAATGGCGGAAAACCAGTCACTACGCTCAAGAAAATCGGCACTGCACCTAAGTCCAAATCTGGGACCAAAGTGACCTTCATGCCGGACGATACGATTTTTTCAACGACGGACTTCAAGTACAATACTATTGCGGAGCGGCTCAAGGAATCAGCTTTCTTGCTCAAGAATGTCCGCCTGTCGCTGACTGATGCGCGGACTGGCGAAGAAGTAGAGTTCCACTATGAGAATGGGGTTGAAGACTTTGTCAGCTATCTCAATGAAGACAAGGAAACCCTGACTCCCGTCCTCTATTTCGAGGGCGAGGAGAGCGGCTTCCAAGTTCAGGTGGCCCTCCAGTACAACGACGGCTACGCCGATAATATCCTGTCCTTTGTCAATAACGTCCGCACCAAGGACGGCGGTACGCACGAGACGGGACTCAAGACGGCTATCACCAAGGCTATGAACGACTATGCCAGAAAGACCGGTCTGCTCAAGGAAAAGGACAAGAATCTGGAAGGCTCGGACTACCGCGAAGGGCTGGCTGCTGTTTTGTCCATCCTGGTCCCTGAGGAACATTTACAGTTTGAAGGCCAGACCAAGGACAAGCTGGGCAGCCCTTTGGCTCGTCCGGCCGTGGACTCTATCGTCTCTGACAAGCTGACTTTCTTCCTCTTGGAAAATGGCGAGTTAGCTTCTAATCTTATCCGCAAGGCTATCAAGGCCAGAGATGCTAGGGAAGCAGCCCGTAAGGCGCGTGACGAAAGCCGGAACGGCAAGAAGAATAAAAAAGACAAGGGCTTGCTCTCTGGGAAGCTGACCCCGGCCCAGTCTAAGAACCCAGCCAAGAACGAACTCTATCTGGTCGAGGGAGACTCTGCCGGTGGCTCTGCCAAGCAAGGCCGCGACCGTAAGTTCCAAGCCATCCTGCCCCTGCGCGGTAAGGTTATCAATACCGCCAAGGCTAAGATGGCTGACATTCTCAAAAACGAAGAAATCAACACCATGATTTACACGATTGGAGCGGGTGTTGGGACAGACTTCACCCTTGAGGATGCCAACTATGACAAGATCATCATCATGACTGATGCGGACACTGACGGTGCCCATATACAGACCTTGCTGCTGACCTTTTTCTATCGCTATATGCGACCGCTGGTCGAGGCTGGCCGTGTCTATATTGCCCTGCCGCCTCTCTACAAGATGTCCAAGGGCAAGGGCAAGAGCGAAGTCGTCGAGTATGCCTGGACCGATGGCGAGCTGGACGACCTGCGCCGTAAGTTTGGCAAGGGAGCCATGCTTCAGCGTTACAAGGGTCTCGGTGAAATGAACGCTGATCAGCTCTGGGAGACGACCATGAATCCCGATACCCGTACCCTCATTCGTGTCACCATCGAAGACCTGGCCCGTGCCGAACGCCGTGTCAATGTCCTCATGGGCGACAAGGTCGAACCACGCCGCAAGTGGATTGAGGATAACGTCAAGTTTACGCTTGAGGAGAGTGGGGTGTTTTAATGGGAAAGAAGATAGAAAGAATTACTGAAGATAAATACAAACAAAATAAAAGGGATATAGAGAATTTAACTAAATTAAAAATAACTGATTACTCGGAAGATTGGAAAATAAGATTAGAAAATATAAATCATAAAAAAATTTGGGTTTGTTTATTACTACTATTTAGTCTTTCTGCATTTATTATAACTGCTATTTGTTTTGAACCACCAATAAAGTTACTGGTTTTAAGTGATTATATTTTCTTTTTTTGGGCATTGTTTTTAATGTTATGTTTCATCAATTCTATAATTACATTGGGAGTTGTATCAATATCATTTTCTAGACTTTCAATAAAAAGATTAAAATATTTTACAGTTACATCTTCTCTAATTCCTTCTGTTATATATGGGTTGCTGTGGCTGTTAGATTCCAAATACCAAAACCGTGTTAATCTTATTGTTGGTATAGGAATTCTTCTATCTTCAATAATAATTTGGATTTATATTGTTTTTATCTTGAAAATACCAAAATATTTATATAAGGAAATTGATGATGGACTCTCTAAGATATTGGGTATAATATCTGCTGTGACATTTATTTTTGGTTGGAATACAAGCAATAAATTTCTTGCTTTTCTCTCAACTTTATTCTTTGCAGGAATAGTGGTAAGTACAATAACTCAACTATATATTCAAAAAGATGAAGTGAAAACTAGGTCTTTATTTTACGAAGAACTGTTAAAGAAGAAACCAGATTATGAACAGTTAAAACGGATCTACTTTTCAGGTGGTGAAGAATTTAAAGATAAGGTACTAAGTAATGAAAAAATGCTAAGAGTAGTGATAGAAAATGAAATAGAACTCCGCCCTGCTACTTCTTCTGATTCTGACATCAACAAACTATTCGCTTTTTATCAGGCAGAACAGCAGACGGATTTTACTAGAGGAAAAATAGAAAATATACTTGTAAATCCAAATTCGATTTGTCTATTGATGGAATACGAAGATAAGGTTATCGGCTTTGCTTATCAAATTACAGATGATGAGGGGGTGACTTCCAATCCCGAAATCATTGTTGCCGAAAGTTATCGCAACCAAGGTCTGGAACGTAGGTTGGAAGAAGAACTTCAGTCGCGTTACTCGGGGGGTACAGACTGAGTAGGTGGCGTAAGAAGATTTTTAAACCCCACCCCCTCATCGGAAAACCCGACAATCTATTTTAAGTGGCAGGGAGCTTGTCGGAATTTCCGACGACCTCCCTATCATTTGAGAAGTCTCTTCAGAAATTCCGATGAGCTGCCTAGCTGACAGGGAGAAGATCGGGAAATCCGACATAAACACTGCCAAGATGCTGGGACAAAAATCTTGAACATTGAAACCATGTTCGTAATAAGTGCGAGACACGGTAGCCTGTTAGGATTCTGCGTTCGCCTTTTCAGGCTCCGCACAACCCTAACAGGCATCGCGGGGGGTGGGACAACGAACTATTCCTTTAAAGGAATGAGTTCTGTCCCACTCCCACAATTTAATAAAATTTTAGGAGAAAAAAATGAAATACAAGATTACAAGTTTAGATATGACCAGATTGGAAGGACAAAGTTTCTTTCAACTGCTTAGCGATAGCCTTGAGGCTGTTAATGCTTTTACGAAAGCGAATAAGACCGAGTTAGTCTATATCAGCAAGGCTTCCGTCATGGAGCCTTTGTTGGAACAATTCCAAGCAAGTCTTCATAACGTTCGTGCAGGAAAATTCACAGAAAACTTAGAGAAAGCAGACCGTGAGCGTGACGATGCTTTAGTGACTTTGCTCTCATTTGTCAAAGCCTTTTCCCGTGTGAAAGTTCCAGCTATCCAGACTGCTTATGAAGAATTAAACCCGCTTTTCAAACAATGCAAAGGCATTACCACAACCAGCTATGAAAAAGAAACGGAAAGCATTAACCACCTCTTGAAACAGTTGGCACAAAGCAACTATCAACCCTCCATACAAGCGCTGAATTTGACGGAATATATCGAAAGCCTAAAAGCTGCCCAAGCAAAATTTGAGAAGGTCTACAAGGAGCGCTTGGCTGAGCAAGCTGAGAAATCACCTAGCCAAGCAAAGGCTTTGCGTCTTGAATTGACAGAAATGTACGAGTTTCTGGTTGATTTCACGGCAATCAATGCCTATGCCTACCCAGACAAAGCCTACTTTGCTAGCCTGCGCGACCACCTCAACATCATCCGCAGCCGCTATAAAAAACGCAAACCAACTAAGAAGGTAAAAGAAGAAGTGGCGGAGAGCAACTAGAATATAACTAAATTTGAGTTGAAAAATTGTTAGTGGTCGCATCGGATTTGAAAGGATTAGAAAATGATAATCAGACCTGCAAGCACAAAAGATTTTCAAGCTATTTATTCCCTTTATCAAAATGAAAAATGGATGTCTTTTACAGAGGAAAAAGTGACATCACTATTTTCAACAAATCTGTCCCATTACGTGGTAGTTGAAGAGAACCAGAAAATCCTTGGTTTTGCCCGCTACTTGACAGATGAAGTCATGACGACCTTTTTAGCTGAGATTATCATTGATAAATCCTATCGCGGAAAAGGATTGGGACGGGGATTGATCGCTGAAATTCATCAAAAACATCCTTTGACACGGATTGAACTCATATCTGAAGTAGATGGATTTTATCAGACAGTAGGTTTTAAACCTGTTGGTACAGGATTTAGAAAATCTGAATGAGAGGAGCAAGCCAATGACGCTTGACAATAAACTGGGGCTGACAGATTCGCTTGAACTAGCCAAGATGGAAGAAAAAATCAGTAAGACCCGAGCGAAAGAGCTTTTTGAAGAGCAGCTTCTGGACGATAAAGCAGCTGGCTCCTATGCCACTCTGGCCTTTATTCATGGCTTCTTGTTTGAAGAACTATATGACTTCGCTGGCCAGATTCGGACAGTCAATCTCGCCAAAGGGAATTTTCGCTTTGCTCCTGTCATGTATTTGGCAGCTTCCTTGGAAAATATCGACCGCATGCCTCAGCAGACCTTTGATCAGATTGTTGAAAAGTATGTGGAGCTAAATATCGCCCACCCTTTCCGTGAGGGGAATGGCAGAAGCATGCGGCTTTGGCTGGACCACCTACTCAAGGCTGAACTGGGGCAAGTCGTGGACTGGTCTCAAGTGGACAAGGAAGATTACCTCCTAGCTATGGAGCGCAGCCCCATTCGAGATACAGAAATCAACCACGTCCTCAAGCAAGCCCTCACAAAGGACATTCATAACCGCAACCTCTACATGAAGGGCGTAGACCATAGTTACTACTATGAAGGCTATAGTCTATATAAGGCTGAGGAGTTGTGAGATAAGCCAGTCCCCTTTATAGACATGTCTTCTACAGAATCAAGAGTTCAACTAAAAAGGCAGGTATTCCCATGAGAACTGAAACCGAGATGTTTGATGTGATTTTGCAAACCGCAAAAGTGCTGCAAGTCAACGCTGTCACCATGTCCGGCTCGCGGACAAATCAAAAGGCCCCCAAGGACGAGTTCCAAGACTATGATGTGGTCTACATCGTGGAAGATTTGGATGGTCTGACAGCTGACCTTGCTTGGTTGGACCAGTTTGGCAAGCGCATGATTGAGCAGCATAACGTACTTGACCATCGCCGCCTCTTTCTCATGCTCTTTGAAGATGGCAATCGGATAGATTTGACCCTTTGTTCCAAGGAGTACATCAAAGAATGGGTGGATAGCGAAGCAGATTTCACGGTGCTGGATGACCCGCAGGGGCTGTTTGCTCCTTATGCACCGACACCCAAGCGCTATTGGACCGCACCGGCCAGTGCGACTGACTTTGACAAATCCTGCAATGAATTTTGGTGGGTCTCAGCTTATGTAGTCAAGGGCATTCGTCGAAATCACCTTGTCTATGCGACGGATCATCTCTACGGAATTTGTCAACAAGAACTCTTGAAGGTCTTGGCTTGGCGAGTTGCAGCAGATAAGGGGACGATTGATATTGGCAAGAACTATAAATATCTCTTTAACTATTTACCTGCTGAGAAAGAGAAAGAATTCTCAAATCTGCTTGATTTCTCAAGTTTAGATAAAATCACTCAGTCTTTATATGCTATCATGGAACTTTTCCACCAAGAGGCTCAAATCCTTGCCCAAAAGATGGGATTTGACTACGATAAAGAAGTAGCTGAGAAGATGATTAAGTATGCTAAGGAAAGACTAGAAACAAATGAAATATTTACAAAATAATAAGATAGCTAAATTTTTACTGATTAGTTTTCTCATTTCTTGGGGGCTTGGTTGGGGATTGCTCGCTTTTCTGACGCAAATGAGCCTCTTAAGTCTAACAAGTCCACTAGGAGTTTTTCTCCATTTACTAGGAGGTTTCGGTCCAACCATTGCAGCTATTTCTTGTTTGCCTCAAAAATCCATTAAAAGCATAGTCTCTTTTATCTTAGGGGACTCAAAGAAATATATTTTGTTATTTCTTTTACTAATTTTCGTGCAGACAGGTGTCATTGCTTTCTCATCTAAGGAGCTTAATCCGGCTTTTCCACTAGGAAATTTGTTTGTTGTTTTTTTGAGTGCAGTCTGTGTTTATGGTGGCGAAGAAGAATTGGGATGGCGAGGCATCTTGCAACCAACTTTGGAAACTAGATTCTCCTTTTGGATTTCCGGTTTGATAACAGGTTGTATTTGGGCAATATGGCATGTACCTTTATGGTTTGTGATTGGAAGTTCCCAAAGTAGGATGCCTTTCATATTATTCAGTCTATTTGCAATTTATCTCAGTATTCTTCTAGCAGCTGTTTTCAAAAAGACTAAGTCGATCCTTTATTGCGCCATTTTTCACGGCCTAATTAATACCCTACTTAGCTTATTTGTTATTAAAATTAATCTTTTATTCATTCTAGGATTAGTAGGATTGCTCTTCTTTTCTCACTACCTACAAAGAAACAGTTAAATTTATAAAATATAGATTTACTTTACAATAAAACACTAAAAAGAGAATTATTATGTCTAACATTCAAAACATGTCCCTTGAGGACATCATGGGAGAGCGCTTTGGTCGCTACTCCAAATACATCATTCAGGAGCGGGCCTTGCCGGACATTCGCGATGGCTTGAAGCCTGTTCAGCGCCGTATTCTTTATTCCATGAACAAGGACGGCAACACCTTTGACAAGGGCTACCGCAAGTCAGCCAAGTCAGTCGGGAACATCATGGGGAATTTCCACCCCCACGGTGACAGCTCCATCTACGATGCCATGGTCCGCATGTCTCAGGACTGGAAAAACCGCGAGATTCTTGTTGAGATGCACGGGAACAATGGTTCCATGGACGGTGATCCACCGGCGGCTATGCGTTATACTGAGGCGCGGCTGTCTGAGATGGCTGGCTATCTTTTGCAGGATATCGAGAAAGATACTGTTCCTTTTGCTTGGAACTTTGACGATACTGAGAAGGAGCCGACTGTTCTGCCGGCAGCCTTTCCTAACCTCTTGGTCAATGGAGCAACTGGGATTTCTGCTGGTTATGCGACGGATATTCCACCTCATAATCTAGCCGAAGTCATTGACGCGGTTATCTATATGATTGACCATCCGTCTGCCAAGGTGGACAAACTCATGGAGTTTCTGCCTGGTCCTGACTTCCCGACAGGAGCTATTGTCCAAGGCCGTGATGAGATTAAGAAAGCCTATGAGACTGGTAAAGGTCGCGTCGTGGTACGCTCTAGAACTGAGATTGAAAAGCTGAAGGGTGGTAAAGAGCAAATCGTCATCACCGAGATTCCTTACGAGATTAATAAAGCGGTCTTGGTCAAGAAGATCGACGATGTGCGGGTCAATAATAAGGTGGCTGGCATTGCGGAGGTGCGGGACGAATCGGATCGTGACGGTCTTCGTATTGCCATTGAGCTTAAGAAAGATGCCAATACCGAGCTGATTCTCAACTATCTCTTCAAGTACACTGATTTGCAAGTTAATTACAACTTCAACATGGTGGCGATTGACAATTTCACGCCTCGTTTGGTGGGAATTGTACCCATCTTGACCAGTTATATTGCCCACCGCAAGGAGATTATTCTAGCTCGCAGCCGCTTTGACAAGGCTAAGGCTGAAAAACGACTTCATATCGTGGAAGGACTGATTCGGGTTATTTCCATCTTGGACGAGGTGATTGCCCTGATTCGTGCTTCAGAAAACAAAGCAGACGCCAAGGAAAATCTTAAAGTCAGCTATGATTTCACTGAGGAGCAGGCTGAGGCTATCGTCACTCTCCAACTCTACCGTTTGACCAATACAGACGTAGTGGTTCTGGAAGAGGAAGAAGCAGAGCTGCGCGAGAAGATTGCCACGCTAGCAGCTATTATCGGCGATGAGCGTACCATGTATAACCTCATGAAACGGGAACTTCGCGATGTCAAGAAGAAGTTTGGCAATCCGCGTCTCAGTGAGTTGCAGGATACGGCAAACGCCATTGAGATTGATACAGCTAGTCTGATTGTGGAGGAAGAGACCTATGTCAGCGTGACTCGTTCTGGATACATCAAGCGGACTAGTCCGCGTTCTTTCTCCGCTTCGACCATAGAGGAGATAGGCAAGCGTGATGATGACCGACTGATTTTCGTAAGTCCAGCCAAGACGACTCAGCACTTGCTGATCTTTACGAGTCTTGGAAATGTTATTTACCGGCCTGTTCATGAGCTATCAGATATCCGCTGGAAAGAAATCGGAGAACACCTCAGCCAGACTATCAGTAACTTCGATACCAAGGAAGAGGTTATCTATACAGAATTGCTGGACAGCTTTGAGGAAGGCACTTACTTTGCAGCGACCAAGCTGGGCCAAATCAAGCGTGTAGAGCGCAAGGAGTTCAGTCCTTGGCGGACCTACAAGTCTAAGTCGCTCAAGTTTGCCAAGCTGAAAAATGAAGAAGATCAGGTCATTGCTCTGGCGCCTATTAAGTTGGATGATGTAATGCTCGTGACCAAGAATGGCTATGCCCTTCGCTTCAATATTGAGGAAGTTCCTGTCATCGGAGCTAAGGCGGCAGGGGTTAAAGCTATTAACCTCAAGAAGGACGATGTCTTAGTAGCGGCCTTTATCGCCAACACAGACTCACTTTACATCCTGACTCAGCGTGGTTCGCTCAAGCGTATGGCAGTCGCAGACATTCCTGTTACTAGTCGGGCAAATCGCGGTCTTCAAGTTCTGAGAGATCTTAAGACCAAGCCACATCGTGTCTTTGCAGCTGGACCAGTCTTTGGCGAAGCAGTGGACTTTGATCTCTTCACAACAGAAGCAGAAGCCAGTGAGGAGCAGATTTTGCAGGTACTTTCTAATAAAGGAACGGCCTATGAAATCAATCTAGCTGATCTTAGCCTGTCTGAGCGCACCAGCAACGGCAGCTTCATTTCTGATACCATTTCAGACGAAGAAGTCTTCTCAGCTTATATCAAGTAATCACCAAGCCAGTTCACATGAACTGGTTTTTAAAAAATAAATTTTCAGAAAATTGAAAATAATGATTGAATTTTTCAGAAAAAGGTGTACAATAGGGAGTATATATAAATTGAAAGATAAGGAAAAGAGGAAAAAGACTATGACAGTAAATCTTGATTGGGAAAATCTTGGCTTTTCATATATGAAATTACCCTATCGCTATATCGCTTATTATCGGAATGGTCAGTGGGAGGAAGGACAGCTGACAGAAGATGCGACCCTGCATATTTCTGAGTCTTCACCAAGTCTTCACTATGGTCAGCAGGCTTTTGAAGGTCTAAAGGCCTATCGGACTAAGGACGGCAGTGTCCAGCTTTTCCGTCCAGATGAGAATGCTAAACGCCTGCAACGCACATGCGATCGTCTCTTGATGCCACAAGTTTCAACTGAAATGTTTGTGGAAGCGTGTAAGGCTGTTGTCCGCGCAAATGAAGAATATGTACCGCCATATGGAACAGGGGGAACTCTCTACCTTCGTCCCCTATTGATTGGTGTTGGGGATATAATCGGAGTAAAGCCAGCAGAGGAGTATATTTTTACGATTTTTGCTATGCCAGTTGGAAACTACTTCAAGGGTGGTTTGGTTCCAACCAACTTCTTGATCCAAGATGAATATGACCGTGCAGCTCCACATGGTACGGGTGCGGCCAAGGTAGGTGGTAACTACGCAGCTAGTCTTCTACCAGGTAAGATGGCTAAGTCTCGCAACTTTTCTGACGTTATCTACCTAGATCCGTCAACTCATACCAAAATTGAAGAAGTCGGATCAGCCAATTTCTTTGGAATCACCAAGGACAATGAATTTGTGACTCCGCTGAGCCCGTCCATTCTGCCGTCCATTACCAAATATTCCCTGCTTTACTTGGCAGAACACCGCTTAGGGTTGACGCCAATTGAAGGCGACGTTCCAATTGACAACTTAGATCGCTTTGTCGAAGCAGGAGCTTGTGGTACGGCAGCAGTTATCTCACCAATTGGAGGTATCCAGCATGGCGATGATTTCCATGTGTTCTATAGCGAGACAGAAGTCGGCCCAGTGACCCGCAGACTCTACGATGAGCTGACTGGTATCCAATTTGGTGATGTGGAAGCCCCAGAAGGTTGGATTGTAAAAGTAGATGAATAACTTAAAGAGCCTTTTGAGGCTCTTTTTATTGAGGAAATCACTTGCCAGCTTTGCTATTTTTGTGTAAAATAGAAACTTGAAAGAGGTAGAAGAATGAGTAAAAAAGATAAAAAAATTGAGATTCAGATTGCGGATAGTAAGGTGAAGCTTGGCGCTGATCAATTTGATGGCTACACCCTTTCTATTGGGAAAAAGGTTATTGGGGAGATTGCCGAGTTTGACGGCCAATTTGCTATTGTCAAGAATGGAAATGTTGAAAGTTTATATAAAAAGCTTGAAAAAGCGGTGGAAACTTTGATTGAAACCTACAATTTAGGAAAATAAGGGCTTGCGCTTTTATTAGATTAATGATATAATTGATATCGTTGATTGTCGGAGAGATAGCGAAGAGGCTAAACGCGGCGGACTGTAAATCCGCTCCTTCGGGTTCGGGGGTTCGAATCCCTCTCTCTCCATTTCATCATTGGGGTATAGCCAAGCGGTAAGGCAAGGGACTTTGACTCCCTCATGCGTTGGTTCGAATCCAGCTACCCCAGTTCTTAGGTAATATATCAGATAAAGGATAAAATATCATCGGATATTTTATTTCTTTATAAGATGGAAAACGGTAAAGATAAATCAATGTCGTTTGCGGGTGCTTAGGAAAATAATTATAAGTATGTCAAGTAGTATACTTGATTGTTGGAGGATTTTTTTAGATGAATGAATTTGAAGATTTGCTAAACAGTGTTAGCCAAGTCGAGCCAGGTGATGTCGTTACTGCTGAAGTATTGACAGTGGATGCTAACCAAGCTAATGTTGCCATTGCTGGTACTGGTGTTGAAGGGGTTTTGACTCTGCGTGAATTGACAAATGATCGTGATGCTGATATCAATGACTTTGTAAAACCAGGTGACACACTTGAATTGCTTGTTCTTCGTCAAGTAGTAGGTAAAGATACAGATACAGTTACTTACCTAGTATCTAAAAAACGTTTAGAAGCTCGCAAAGCATGGGACAAATTGGTTGGTCGTGAAGAAGAAGTTGTTACTGTTAAGGGCACTCGTGCTGTTAAAGGTGGACTTTCTGTTGAATTTGAAGGACTTCGTGGATTTATTCCAGCTTCAATGCTCGATACTCGTTTCGTTCGCAACACTGAACGTTTTGTAGGTCAAGAATTTGATGCTAAGATCAAAGAAGTAGATCCAAAAGAAAACCGCTTCATCCTTTCACGTCGTGAAGTTGTAGAAGCAGAAGCTGCAGCAGCGCGTGCAGAAGTATTTGGTAAATTGAATGTTGGTGATGTTGTGACTGGTAAAGTTGCTCGCATCACAAGCTTCGGTGCTTTCATTGACCTTGGTGGTGTTGATGGTTTGGTTCACTTAACTGAACTTTCTCATGAGCGCAACGTTTCACCAAAATCTGTTGTTTCAGTTGGTGACGAAATCGAAGTGAAAGTTCTTGATTTGAACGAAGAAGAAGGCCGCGTGTCACTTTCACTTAAAGCTACAACTCCTGGACCATGGGATGGTGTTGAACAAAAACTTGCTGCTGGCGATGTAGTTGAAGGTACAGTAAAACGTTTGACTGACTTCGGTGCTTTCGTTGAAGTATTGCCAGGTATCGACGGACTTGTTCACATCTCACAAATTTCACACAAACGTGTTGAAAATCCAAAAGATGCTCTTAAAGTTGGTCAAGAAGTAACTGTTAAAGTTCTTGAAGTGAATGCTGCTGCTGAGCGTGTATCACTTTCTATCAAGGCTCTTGAAGAGCGTCCAGCTCAAGAAGAAGGCCAAAAAGAAGAAAAACGTCAATCTCGTCCGCGTCGTCCACGTCGTCAAGAAAAACGTGACTTCGAGCTTCCAGAAACTCAAACTGGATTCTCAATGGCTGATCTTTTCGGTGATATTGAATTGTAATTTATTTAAAAAGAGGCTGAGTTTCTCAGCTTCTTTTTTGGTATTTTCAAGTGGGAGTTTGCATCCGAGTCATTTATTGCGATACTTGCTCTTTATGCATATTCAGTTTTATTTAAGCGAAAGATGCTAGACTAAATCTCTCGTGCATTCTATGAGAAAGGAGCCTACCGTGAAGTTTATTTTCAATTCTATTAGATTTATAGTTCGCTTTTTTTGGCGGCTCATCTGGGGGCTTATTTGGTCTGTGGCACTCAGTTTCCTTGTTCTTGTAGGTGTATTTTATTTTACTACTTCGACAGAGACGGGGGCAGAGGGATTATCGCAGGCTCTTCGAACTACTGTTACTCAAGTGGATCAATTCTTAACGCATCAAGGACTTTCCACTGGTCTTCAGACTAGTGAGGAAATTCAGTCCCATCAGCTGACAGATGAGCATGCAACAACAGGGGCTCGTTGGGATCAGCCAAGCGCCACAATTTATATCGATACAAATAATGAAACCTTCCGTTCAGCCTATCAGGAGGCCATTGATTCTTGGAATCAGACAGGTGCCTTCACCTTTCAAATCATCAATGACAAAGACAAGGCGGATATTGTTGCGACGGAGATGAATGACGGCAATGTCAGTGCAGCTGGTGAGGCTGAGTCGCAGACCAATCTCCTCACCAAACGATTTACTCATGTGACTGTTCGTCTTAATAGTTACTACTTGCTGGACAGACGCTATGGTTACTCTCATGAGCGGATTGTCAATACAGCAGCTCACGAATTGGGCCATGCTATCGGATTAGACCATAATGAGGAGGAATCAGTGATGCAGTCGGCAGGCTCATTTTATAGCATTCAGCCGATAGATATCCAGGCTGTAAAAGACTTGTATCAATCATAAAGGTATGCTAAAATCGATTTTTAATATTATTAGACGCTTCCCAGAGCAAGTTTTTCTCTTTCTTTTTAACTCAGGCATTTTTGCTTGGCTGTGGAAAAGCGGCAGCGATATTGCTAACCAGCTAGGCATGACTGCAGCTTGGGAAACTCATGTTCCCGCTCCGATTCAGGCCTTCTTTGGCGAGAATGTGGAGACAGTTCAAGGATTTTTCCAGCATTCAGCCATTATGTGGTTGATTGGTTCCATGATTATTCTATGGATTGTTCGTTTTGTCAAGGGGATGATAAAGCTGAGTCTCTTTGTTTTGATTATTCTGCTGGGTATTTACTTGGTTATGCAAAATCAAGAAGTTTTAGCTAGTTTTCTGTAAACTACAAGCAATTTATAGAAGAAAAAACTTTTGACATGAAGAGACTTACTCGAGAGGGAGTAAGTCTTTCATAGCGAGTTCAGCGCATGCTTTCCAAGAAGTTTGTAGAAGGTCTTGTACTCTCTGACATTTATTGCACATATATATTAAGGTGATGAGTTTTCGTGTGGACAAGCTTGCAACAGTGCTAAATCTTTAGTAAAAAAGTGGAATTCTAAAAAATAATAAAAAAAAACAAAAGAAAGGGTTTACATTCACGTTTTGATGTGCTATAATAAAACCATAGATTGAATAGGGTGAGCGTTACTAAGTTGGATTAGGCGTGACCGCAAATGAATTGGAAGAAGCAAGTGCTCTTGTATTTTCCGTTTATTTGCGGTCATTTTTATTTCACGAAGGCTCAAGAAAATGATGAGGAGGGAACTATGTATCGAATTATACTGCCTATGAACAACAATGTTGCTCTAGCCAAACATGAAAATGGTGAAGAGGTTGTTCTGATTGGTAGTGGGATAGCATTCAATAAGAAAAAGGGTGATCCTGTTCTGGAAAGTAAGATTGAGAAAGTCTTTCGTATGAGAACGGAAGAGTCCAAGGAAAACTTTGTGACCTTGCTCAAAGATGTGCCACTGGACTTTATCACAGTGACCTATGATGTGATTGACACGCTTTCCAAGAAATACCATTACCCAGTCCAGGAGTATATCTATGTCACACTGACGGACCATATCTACTGTTCTTATCAAGCACTTCATCAGGGGCGGTACAAGGAGAGTGACCTGCCAGATGCTTCAGGTAAATATCCCACTCCTTATCAAATCGCGCAAGAAGCAGTGGCTATTTATCGGGAACGACTCTTAGAAGCTTTTCCAGAGGATGAAATAAATAGAATTGCTTATCACTTTATCAATGCAGAAGGGGTCTCCAATCCAGCAGGTCAGGGTTATTTGGATCAGCGGAAGGAAATTCTAGCTGCTGTAGAAGAAGAGCTAAGAAAACAGGGAATAAAAAGAACATCGGATAATAGCAACTTCTATGATCGGTTTATGATTCATCTTAATTACTTCTTAGATTACTTAGACAGAAGCCGAGATGATAATGTTTCACTGTTAGAAATGGAAAGTCAGATTAAACTGACCTATCCCAAAGCTTATCAAATCGGAAGTAGGCTATATGAGATTATTGCCCAGAAAACTGGAATAGACTTGTATCATAGTGAGCGAGTTTATCTGGTCTTACATATTCAACGATTATTATAAGGAACATTAAAAGGAGGATCTATCATGAATAGAGAAGAAGTAACATTACTTGGTTTTGAAATCGTAGCCTACGCTGGTGACGCCCGCTCCAAGTTGCTGGAAGCATTAAATGCAGCGCAGGCTGGAGAATTTGCCCGCGCTGAAAGTTTGGTGGAAGAAGCAAATGCTTGTATTGTCGAAGCGCACCATGCTCAGACCAGCCTTTTGACCAAAGAAGCTGCTGGTGAGGACTTGGCTTATAGCGTGACGATGATGCACGGCCAAGACCACCTGATGACAACCTTGTTGCTCAAGGATTTGATGAAACACATGATTGAACTATACAAAAGAGGAGTGAAATAATGAACAAACTCATCGGACTTATTGAGAAAGGGAAGCCTTTCTTTGAGAAGATTTCTCGGAACATCTACCTCCGTGCTATTCGGGATGGCTTTATCGCTGGTATGCCAGTCATCCTCTTCTCATCTATCTTTATCTTGATTGCCTATGTGCCAAATGCTTGGGGCTTCCACTGGTCTAAGGAAATGGAAACTTTCTTAATGACCCCTTATAGCTATTCGATGGGGATTCTGGCTTTCTTTGTGGGTGGGACCACTGCAAAGGCTTTGACAGACTCTGTCAATCGCAGCCTGCCTGCGACAAACCAGATTAACTTCTTGTCTACTATGCTGGCTTCTATGGTCGGCTTCCTCCTCATGGCGGCTGAACCTGCCAAGGAAGGTGGCTTCCTGACTGCCTTCATGGGAACTAAAGGTCTTTTGACAGCTTTCATCGCAGCCTTTGTTACGGTTAATGTCTACAAGGTTTGTGTAAAAAATAATGTTACCATCCGCATGCCTGAAGAAGTTCCACCAAATATTTCGCAAGTGTTTAAAGACTTGATTCCATTTACTGTCTCAGTCGTTCTGCTCTACGGCTTGGAGTTGCTTGTTAAAGCAAGTTTGGGAGTAACGGTTGCAGAATCTATCGGAACGCTTCTAGCTCCGCTTTTCTCAGCGGCAGATGGCTATCTGGGAATCACGCTTATCTTTGGTGCTTATGCTTTCTTCTGGTTCGTGGGAATTCACGGTCCGTCTATCGTTGAGCCTGCCATTGCTGCTATTACTTATGCCAATATCGATGCCAACTTGGCTCTAGTTCAAGCTGGTCAACATGCGGATAAGGTCATTACTTCTGGTACTCAAATGTTCATCGTTACCATGGGTGGTACTGGTGCGACCTTGATTGTTCCTTTCCTCTTCATGTGGATCTGTAAGTCTGAGCGTAATCGTGCGATTGGACGGGCATCTGTTGTCCCAACTTTCTTTGGTGTTAATGAGCCCATTCTCTTTGGTGCTCCAATCGTACTGAATCCAATTTTCTTTATTCCATTTATCTTTGCACCTATCGCAAACGTATGGATTTTCAAATTCTTTGTTGATACCTTAAACATGAACTCCTTCTCAGCCAACCTTCCTTGGGTAACACCTGGACCTCTGGGAATTGTGCTGGGTACCAACTTCCAGCTTCTGTCCTTTGTTCTTGCAGCCCTTCTTGTCGTAGTAGATGTGATTATTTATTATCCATTTGTCAAGGTTTATGACGAACAAATCTTAGAAGAAGAACGTTCTGGCAAAGCCAACGATGCTCTTAAAGAAAAAGTAGCTGCTAACTTTAACACTGCTAAAGCGGACGCTATCCTTGAAAAAGCAGGAGTGGATGAAGAAGCTCCAGCTCAAAACAATATTAGCGAAGAAACCAATGTTCTGGTGCTCTGTGCGGGTGGTGGTACTAGTGGATTGCTGGCCAACGCTTTGAATAAAGCAGCAGCTGAATACAATGTTCCTGTCAAAGCAGCAGCGGGTGGCTACGGTGCTCACCGTGAAATGCTGCCTGAGTTTGACTTGGTTATCCTGGCCCCTCAAGTTGCTTCCAACTTTGAAGACATGAAGGCGGAAACTGATAAGTTGGGGATCAAGCTGGCTAAGACTGAAGGCGGCCAATACATCAAGCTAACCCGCGATGGCAAAGGAGCACTGGCCTTTGTTCAGGAGCAATTTAAGAACTAAATCTGTTTATTTGAGATGAAGCAAGTTGATAGAGTTTGGGACAAAAGTCCTAGCCTCTCAATTGTCTTTGGATTGTCTAGCAAGACGCAGTGGTTGAGTGGGCTCTACTACGCTGATTTCATCAGCTTTTATAGCCCTACTCAGCTGTGCGGAGGTGGGACGACGAAATCGAATTCTAACGAATTACCGATTTCTGTCCCACTCTCCAAATGCTATTGAAAGGAAAATAAGATGACAAAAAGCTTACCTAAAGATTTTATTTTTGGTGGTGCAACAGCGGCCTATCAAGCTGAGGGAGCAACCCACACAGATGGAAAAGGACCTGTTGCCTGGGATAAATACCTAGAGGATAACTACTGGTACACGGCGGAGCCTGCCAGTGACTTTTACCACAAATACCCAGTGGATCTGAAATTGGCTGAAGAATATGGTGTCAATGGGATTCGGATTTCCATCGCTTGGTCACGGATTTTCCCGACAGGCTATGGCGAGGTCAATCCAAAAGGTGTGGAATTTTATCATAATCTTTTCGCAGAATGCCACAAACGCCATGTAGAACCTTTTGTGACCCTTCACCACTTTGATACACCAGAGGCCCTTCATTCAAATGGCGATTTCCTCAATCGAGAAAATATTGAGTACTTTGTGGACTATGCGGCTTTCTGTTTTGAAGAATTTCCAGAAGTTCGCTATTGGACAACTTTCAATGAAATTGGTCCTATTGGTGATGGTCAGTACTTAGTAGGAAAATTCCCCCCAGGTATCCAGTATGACTTAGCCAAGGTTTTCCAATCTCATCACAACATGATGGTCTCCCATGCCCGTGCCGTTAAGCTTTATAAGGACAAGGGCTACAAGGGTGAAATTGGTGTCGTTCATGCACTTCCGACAAAATATCCTTACGATCCAGAAATTCCAGCAGATGTCAGAGCGGCAGAGTTGGAAGATATTATTCATAACAAGTTTATCTTAGATGCGACTTATCTGGGGCACTATTCTGATGTAACTCTGGCAGGAGTGAATCACATCCTTAAGGTTAATGGTGGCCAGCTGGATTTGCGAGATGAAGACTTTGCGGCTCTAGAAGCAGCTAAAGACCTCAATGACTTCCTTGGCATCAACTACTATATGAGTGACTGGATGCGCGACTTTGACGGTGAAACAGAAATTATCCATAACGGAAAAGGCGAAAAGGGAAGCTCTAAGTACCAGATTAAGGGAGTAGGGCGTAGAGAATCTCCAACCCATATACCAAAAACTGATTGGGATTGGATTATCTATCCGCAAGGTCTTTATGATCAAATCATGCGGATTAAGAAAGATTATCCAAACTACAAGAAGATTTATATCACAGAAAATGGTCTGGGTTATAAAGATGAATTTGTGGACAATACGGTTTACGACGATGCTCGCATTGATTACGTCAAGCAGCATCTGGAAGTTTTATCCGATGCGATTGCGGACGGGGCTAATGTCAAGGGCTACTTTATCTGGTCTCTGATGGATGTCTTTTCTTGGTCTAACGGTTATGAAAAACGCTACGGCTTATTCTACGTAGACTTTGAAACGCAGGAGCGCTATCCGAAGAAATCCGCTCACTGGTATAAGAAACTAGCTGAAACACAAATCATTGAATAAAAAATAAAGCCGTTAGAGTTGAGCTCTTTCGGCTTTTTTGGGCATGCTAATCCATAGAAGTCTGATTTGATGTTATTCAATCGCTAGACAGGATATTCTGGTCTGAGTGCTTGCGGAAAGATTTAAAATTCTCCTTTGAATTGGCTTGAGAGACAGACAGTTTGGATTTCATTTTTTATGACAGCCAATGGCTCTGTACTTGGAAATCTGCTATAATGGTCTTATGATTATTTTACAAGCAAACAAGATTGAACGCTCTTTTGCAGGGGAGCTACTTTTTGATAATATCAACCTGCAGGTGGATGAGAGTGACCGGATTGCACTGGTCGGTAAAAATGGAGCTGGCAAGTCAACCCTGCTCAAGATTTTGGTGGGCGAGGAAGAGCCGACGTCTGGTCAGATCAATAAAAAACGAGACCTGTCCCTGTCCTATCTGGCTCAGGACAGCCGCTTTGAGTCGGAGAATACTATCTACGACGAGATGCTGCTGGTCTTTGATAGCCTGCGCCAGCAGGAGAAGCGCTTGCGGCAAATGGAGCTCCAAATGGGAGAATTGTCAGGGGAAGACCTGACGGCTCTCATGACCCAGTATGACCAGCTGTCAGAGGACTTTCGCCAGAAAGGTGGGTTTACCTATGAGGCCGACATTCGAGCGATTTTGAATGGCTTCAAGTTTGACCAGTCCATGTGGCAGATGAAGATTTCTGAGCTGTCGGGCGGGCAGAATACTCGTCTGGCGCTGGCTAAGATGCTTTTGGAAAAGCCAGAGTTGCTGGTACTGGACGAGCCAACTAACCACTTGGATATCGAGACCATTGCTTGGCTGGAGACTTACTTAGTCAACTACAGCGGTGCCTTGATTATCGTCAGCCATGACCGCTATTTCCTAGACAAGGTTGCGACCATCACGCTGGACTTGACCAAACATTCCTTGGATCGCTATGTGGGCAATTACTCTAGCTTTGTGGTCCAAAAGGAGCAGAAGCTGGCTACTGAAGCCAAAAACTACGAAAAGCAACAGAAAGAAATCGCTGCGCTGGAGGACTTTGTCAATCGCAATCTAGTCCGGGCCTCCACTACCAAGCGGGCTCAGTCCCGCCGTAAGCAGCTGGAAAAGATGGAGCGTTTGGACAGGCCGGAGACCGGCAATCGCTCGGCCAATATGACCTTCAGATCCGATAAGATTTCGGGCAATGTTGTGCTGACCTTGGAAGACGCAGCTATTGGCTACGGAGAGGAAGTCCTGTCAGAGCCGATTAACCTTGACATTCGCAAGTTTAATGCGGTAGCTATTGTCGGGCCAAATGGGATTGGAAAGACGACCTTACTCAAGTCTTTACTGGGGCAAGTGCCCTTCATCAGAGGTAAGGAGCAGCTGGGTGCTAATGTGGAAGTGGGCTACTATGACCAGACCC
Organism: Streptococcus sp. 27098_8_113; assembly: GCF_041432545.1. Classification (NCBI taxonomy): domain Bacteria; kingdom Bacillati; phylum Bacillota; class Bacilli; order Lactobacillales; family Streptococcaceae; genus Streptococcus; species Streptococcus sp. 27098_8_113. The sequence goes on from NZ_JAPVZU010000004.1 coordinate 119,744, forward strand.
AGAGCAAACTGACTCCCAGCAATACGGTACTTGACGAGCTATGGAATGACTTCAAGCTGACGCCAGAGGTCGAAATTCGCAATCGCTTAGGCGCTTTCCTCTTCTCGGGAGACGATGTCAAGAAGTCTGTCGGCATGCTATCAGGTGGAGAGCGGGCGCGTCTGCTCCTCGCCAAGCTGTCTATGGAAAATAACAACTTCCTCATCCTAGACGAGCCGACCAACCACCTGGACATTGACAGCAAGGAAGTGCTGGAAAATGCCCTGATTGACTTTGACGGCACCCTGCTCTTTGTCAGCCATGACCGTTACTTTATCAATCGCGTGGCTACTCAGATTATTGAGCTCTCTAAGACAGGCTCTACCCTTTATCTGGGTGATTATGACTACTATCTGGAGAAAAAGGCAGAGCAGGAAGCCTTGCAGGAGGAGACAGAGCAGGCCAGTCCTGACAAGCCAGCACCTGCCAATGACTATCAGCTTCAAAAGGAAAACCAGAAAGAACAGCGCCGGCTGGCCCGCCGCCTAGAACAACTGGAAACGCAAATCGAGGACTTGGACAGCCAGATCAGTCAGCTTCAGGAAGCCATGCAGGCCACCAATGACGCTGGCGAACTCATGGAGAGCCAGCAGCAAATCGACCAGCTGACCGCTGCCCAAGAAGAAGCCATGCTAGAATGGGAAGAACTGGCGGAGAAGGTGTAGGAAGGAAATAGAATATTTATGGAAAACAGAATAATTATTACAAAATATCCATATAATTATTTCAGGAATCAAAGTAATAACGATGCCTTTGTTTTTTATCAAAGTGATTGGAATGATTATGGATATTACATCACTTATGAGGTGTATTATTATAATCAAAAATCACAAGAACGATATGTAGGAGAATACCGAGTATACACTCATAGTATTGAAGAACAAGATATAAATAGTTATACTAAAATAAAGCATATAAGTGAACAAATCTGGCAAGATCATGAGTTTGACTCAAACTGGCTAGATGTTCATCTTACTAAAGAATTTAATGATAATTATTTTTCATTAGCTCAACATGTAGATTTTTATCAAAATGTGTATAATATTTTGCGTGATGACGATGATTACTCTGATTTTTTAAATAAACTTCGTGATTTAACCATAACTGAACTATCCGATAGTATAAAAAATAATGAAGGTGTTAAACGTGCTCTATTAAGAAATGATGGAGTTACAAATAGTAAGGATATATTGAAACTAGAAAAGAAACTAAAGGAACTTGATGAATGTCTGAATGTTGGAAATTATCCTTTTACTGATTATTTCTTTAATTCTATTGTCAAACATCGAGAAGAGCTAGAAAAAATTGAGAATAATATTGTTGACTCAGTAAGAGCAACCATTTATTCCTATGCTTTATTAAATAATTTAGTTGATAAATATAAAAATAAAACCTTTGAAGACACAGATTTTAAGGTATATAAATTTTTATCTTCGTTGTTGAAGAGTAACATCTATCCCCAATTAGAATCTGATTTAGATTCTTGTATTGATAAGAATTTAAAATGTATTATAGATAATGTGAATGGCATTAGGGAAAAATTGCGATTTGATATTGGTGATTATGATAATTTTATTCACTATACATCCCTAAAAACTTTAAAGAATTTAGTGTATAGGAAGGATGAAAAAGATACTTACGCTAGGTTACGGCTAAGTAATGCGAGACAGATGAATGATCCAAATGAAGGATATACATTTCTTGATCTCATAGGAATTGAAAAAAAAGAATTGCCTGTGACTGATTATGAAATATCATCATTTTATTTTGCATCAATGTCACAAACTGGAGAGGATAAAAATCTTGAAGATAGTCTCCCTATGTGGAAACAATATGGTGATGATGCTAAAGGAATCAATTTAACTTATCATTCAGATTATATTAAAGACCTAATTGATGATATAAATAATGGAATTGGAATTTATAAGGTTTGTTACAATGCTAAAGAAGATTCTTTAGAGGAAGAAATAGCTCAAATAAAATCAGCATTTGACGAAATTAAAAAGGAGGACGGTGATGAAAGACAAAAATACTTTTCTTCGGCTTTGAATTTAATAGATGATATTCGTTATTTATTTAAAAAGGCAGATTATAGCTATGAAAATGAGTATCGGATTATTAAATCTTATGAAGGTAAGGAGAGTGAAATTTTTACTAGCGATAGTTCTAATAGTATCATTCCTGGTCTATATGTCTATACTGACAAAGAATTAAAATACTCAAAAATTAAACTAGGTCCTAAGTGTGATGATATTGATTTTATTGCACCATACATCAAGTATGTCGATCCAAATATTGAAGTAACTAAATCAGAGATTTCGTATCGTTAATCATTTATTTCTATTAGGAATTTCTCGAACTACATGTGTAATCTCTAGTTTTTTGCAAAAAGGAAGATTCTTCATGAAGAATTGTTTCCCTGAGAGCAAAAGACGAACTTTTACATGTGTTCTGAGATTTTTTCGAGGAAAATAAAACATTCTTCATGCAATCTAAGTTCTTTTAAAGACAAGTCAGCCCGTCAGGTTTTCTGAAAAGCTATTTTAGAGGGAAATGACTTTGTCAGATTTTCTGACGGTTATTCTGAGAGTAAATCCCGAACTTTCTATTTTCTGACGAGCTCTTTTAGCAGAATTTGCCTTTTCCGATTTTCAGTCGATAAGATTTTGACGAAAAGAGTCTCGTCTGAAAATAAAATCCGAACAAGAGGCAGTGAAGGTAGTTTTGAAAGAGCGACTAGGGAAGCGAAACAGCAATTAAAGGAATTGAAGTGGTAAGCAAATAGAAAATTTAGGCAAAGTTTTTCGCGATTTTCGTTTAAATGGACATTATTCTTTGAAGGAAGCGGCGGGTCAGGTTTGCTCGACTTCTCAGCTGTCTCGTTTTGAGCTGGGTGAGTCGGATATGACTCTCTCGAAATTTTTAGATCTCTTGGATAATATTCATGTGACCCTTGAAAATTTTATGGATAAGGCAAGGAATTTCCAGCAGCATGAGCATGTGGCCATGATGGGTAAGATTATCCCTCTTTACTACTCAAATGACATCAAGGGATTTCAAGACTTGCAAGCGGAGCAGTTGGAAAAGGCCAAGGCCAGCAGTGCGCCTCTTTACTATGAGCTGAATTGGATTTTGATGCAGGGCTTGATTTGTCAGCGAGACAGTCAGTTTCGCATGAGGCAAGAGGATTTAGATAAGGTGGCTGATTATCTCTTCCAAGTGGAAGATTGGACCATGTATGAGCTCATCCTCTTTGGCAATCTCTATAGCTTTTATGATGTGGACTACGTCTACCGTCTGGGCAAGGAAGCCATGGAGCGAGAGGACTATTACAAAGAAATTGGTCGCCATAAGAAATTAGTCTTGATTATAGCGCTCAATTGTTACCAGCATTGTTTGGAAAGTTGTTCTTTTGATAAGGCTAGTTATTTTGAGGCTTATGTAGAGAAAATCATTGGCAAGGGCATCAAACTCTATGAACGCAATGTGTTCCTCTATCTAAAAGGTTTTGCAGCTTATCAGAAGGGGCAGAAGAAGCAGGGAATCAAGCAAATGCAGGAAGCCATGCATATCTTTGAAGTGCTGAATTTACCAGAGCAAGTTGCCTATTATCAAGAGCATTTCGAGAAGTTTGTAAAAGTGTAATTTCCCAAATATGGGAAAAACAAAGAACCTCCCTCTATTTCTGATACAATAGTTTCAGAAATGGAAGGAGGTGTTTTTATGAATCGACATGCTGCACAGCTGATTACACGGGCTGCTATTAATAAAATTGGAAATATGCTCTATGACTATGGAAACAGCATCTGGCTTGCTTCTTTGGGAGCTCTGGGACAGACGGTCTTGGGCATTTACCAGATAGCGGAGCTAATCACTTCTATCTTATTCAATCCTTTGGGTGGGGCCATTACGGACCGCTTTTCCAGACGTAAGGTGCTGATGGTAACGGACTTGATTTGCGCTGGACTTTGTCTGCTGATTTCTTTTATCTCTAATAATCAGCTGATGATTGGGGCGCTGATTTTTGCCAATGTGGTTCAGGCCATAACCTTTGCCTTTTCTCGGCCAGCTAATAAATCCTACATTACAGAGATTGTGGACAAGGAAGATATCGTGGCCTACAATTCTCATCTGGAACTGGCCTTGCAGGTTATCAGTGTCTCAGCTCCAGTTTTGTCTTTTATCGTGATGCAGTATGCAAATCTGCGCATGACTCTTCTGCTGGATGCGCTGAGCTTCTTTCTGGCTTTCGCCTTGGTTTACTTTCTGCCCAATCATGAGCCAAGCAAGCAGCAGTCTCCCATCAATCTTGGCAATATCCTAGGAGACATCAAGGAAGGACTAGTTTATATCCGCCAACAAAAAGAAATCTTCTTTTTGCTCTTGGTAGCTTCCGCAGTCAACTTTTTCTTTGCAGCCTTTAATTACCTGCTGCCTTTCACCAATCAGCTTTACGGCAAGACTGGCTCTTATGCAACCATTCTGAGTTTGGGTGCTATAGGCTCAATCATCGGAGCTATTCTAGCCAGTAAGGTCAGAGCTAGTATGGGAAATCTTCTTCTAGCCCTGTTATTGACAGGTGTCGGAGTTGCGGTCATGGGCGTTTCTGCCTTGCTACCGATTCATCTCTATTTTTCTTATTCTGGTAATCTTATCTGCGAGCTCTTTATGACTGTGTTCAATATTCATTTCTTCAGCCAGGTTCAGACCAAAGTGGACAAGCAGTATCTAGGCCGAGTTTTCTCGACTATTTACACGCTGGCAATTCTTTTCATGCCTCCTGCGACTTTCCTGATGACGCTTTTGCCAAGTGTTCACACAGCCACCTTTCTCCTACTTGGTCTAGGCGTAATGGGCTTGGCTTTGATTTCCTACCTTTATCAAAAGAAAATAGAAACAAACTAGGTTGGGGAAATTTCCAACCTAGTTTAATGTTTTGTCTTGCAAATCTTCAGCTGAGAATTTTGAAATTCATTACTAGCCTAATTTGGCTTAGAACTTTATTTCCAAGCTACTAGTCCAATTGGCTGATAGATCAGGAGTGCTAGAGATTTGGGTAACTGGTAGAAAAATATTTTCCATTGGAATGTGCATATAAACATTGTTCCTTGCCAGTAAAAGTAGTATGATGAAGTATAAGCAAAATTAATGGAGTGAGGAATGAAAGATTTTCATTTTGATGCAATTTCAGCATTTGAAAACTATAAAATTGAGGAGGCCAAAAATGGCCATGTTTTAGTAACGACAGAGGTCGTTCCCTCTTCTCTAAACTATTATGGCAATGCGCATGGAGGCTATCTATTTACCTTGTGCGATCAGATAAGTGGTTTGGTTGTCATTTCACAAGGAGCTGACGCTGTGACCTTGCAGTCTTCCATCAATTATCTTAAAGCGGCCAAACTAGGCGATACTTTGAGCATTGAGGGGAACTGTGTCCATACTGGCCGGACGACTAGAGTGGTGGACGTGGATATTGTCAATCAAGATGGGAAGAATGTCTGCAAGGGGACCTTTACCATGTTTGTCACTGGCGAAAGGGGCGAAAATGCACAAGTTAGAATATAAACATTATCTTTTTGACTTTTATGGAACACTAGTAGATATCCGGACTGACGAAGATGATCCAATTTTATGGTTGTATCTTTCCCGCATCTATGCAGCATATGGAGCAGATTATCAGCCAGAAGACTTGAAAAAGAAATATGGACAATTGGTAGCAGAGCAGGAAAAAAAGATAGCTCAAGAGAAAGGCCTTGCCTATCCAGAGGTTGATTTGGTGGCAGTTTTCATTCAGCTTTTGCAGGAAGCTCCAACTAAGCATGAAACCCAGACTCCGCTTCCAGATGTGCAGGCTTGGGGAGAGCAGCTGGCTGTAACGTTTCGGAGTTTGTCCCGTCGTCAGCTCCATGCCTATCCAAATACCCTCAAAGTTCTAAAGGTCATTAAGGACCAGGGAGGCGATGTTATTTTGCTATCCAATGCTCAAAAGGCTTTTACAATGCCAGAAATTGAATTGACGGGTTGTGCTCCTTATCTGGACAAAATTTATATTTCTTCGGATTATCAGATAAAAAAACCACAAGCAGAATGGTTAGAACTCGTATTGGAGGAGAATCAGTTCAATCCAGAAGCTACGGTGATGGTTGGCAATGATTTTTCTACGGATATGGCTATTGCTGAAGCTGTTGGGATTGATGGCGTTTTGCTGAACACTTTCCCGTACTCAGATGCAGAGATAGATAAGCTCAATAAAATGCAGGCCAGAGTCATTACGGATATAGAAGAACTGCTGGAAAATAGGAAGTAAAAGACGACCTCGAGGCCTTTAAATGGTTTATTCACAGCCAAAACTGTGGATAACTCCTAGAAACATTACGATTTGATGAAAAATTGTGGATAACCTTTATTAATTTGCTTTCTTATGATATAATAGCCCATATAAATAAAAATAGAAGAGGTATGTGAAATGTCACGTAAACCATTTATTGCCGGTAACTGGAAAATGAACAAAAATCCAGAAGAAGCAAAAGCATTCGTTGAAGCAGTTGCATCAAAACTTCCTTCATCAGACCTTGTTGAAGCAGGTATCGCAGCTCCTGCAGTTGATTTGACAACTGTTCTTGCTGCTGCAAAAGGTTCAAATCTTAAAGTTGCTGCTCAAAACTGCTACTTTGAAAATGCAGGTGCTTTCACTGGTGAAACAAGCCCACAAGTTTTGAAAGAAATCGGTACAGACTACGTTGTTATCGGTCACTCAGAACGTCGTGACTACTTCCATGAAACCGACGAAGATATCAACAAAAAAGCTAAAGCAATCTTTGCAAACGGTATGCTTCCAATCATCTGTTGTGGTGAAAGCCTTGAAACTTACGAAGCTGGTAAAGCTGCTGAATTCGTAGGCGCTCAAGTATCTACTGCTCTTGCTGGATTGACAGCTGAACAAGTTGCTGCAACTGTTATCGCTTATGAGCCAATCTGGGCTATCGGTACTGGTAAATCAGCTTCACAAGACGATGCACAAAAAATGTGTAAAGTTGTTCGTGACGTTGTAGCTGCTGACTTTGGTCAAGAAGTTGCGGATAAAGTTCGCGTTCAATACGGTGGTTCAGTTAAACCTGAAAACGTTGCTTCATACATGGCTTGCCCAGACGTTGATGGTGCCCTTGTTGGTGGAGCGTCACTTGAAGCTGAAAGCTTCCTAGCTCTTCTTGATTTTGTGAAATAAGAATAACAATAAATGGCTTGTTGCCTTAAAGGTGGCAAGCTTTTTAAAAGTTTGGAGATAAAAGGTGAAATCAAAAGAACTTATCTATTTAGCCAGCACTGCCATATTGCTAGCAGCAACGGCTAACGTGGTACAGGCAGAAGAAAATACTCAGACAACCACAGACCTTGAAGTATCTAAGTCAGAACTTCAAGTAGAAAAGGATCATCAACCTCAGCAGGGAGTCTTAGCAGAAGTGGTTTCTACTGACCGTCAAGTCAAACAAGAAAGCTCGGTCGCAAAAGCGGAAGCTAGTCCAGTATACAAGGCACCAGAAAATCTGGCACCTGCTGCTAGTCTGGTCAAGGAGGATATGCCAGAAAATAAAGCGAGTGAACAAGCAAAGACAGCTACTTCTGAAGCGATTCAGAATCCAGTAAAGGCTGAGCAGACTTCCCCAGCGATTAGCGCCAGTCCTGTATCTAAAAAGGGAAGCAATTCTTTTTATAATGCGGCTTCTTCATCTGGACAAACAGCGCGCGGCAATTCACAAGCAGAAATCAAGGGCTCTACCTTTGTGGATGTGAGTAGTCATAACGGCCATATCAGCGTAGAAGACTATCGCCAATTAGCATCCAAAGGTGTCGGCGGTGTCGTTGTTAAGCTGACAGAAGGAACCCACTATACTAATCCTTTTGCTGAGTCTCAGGTTCGAAATGCGCAAGCAGCTGGTTTGCAAGTATCAACCTATGCCTTCTCGCATTATACAAATGATGCAGAAGCGAGAGCAGAGGCCCGTTACTATGCTGCTTTTGCTAATAAACTGTCCTTGCCTAAAAATACAGTCATGGTCAATGACATGGAAGATCCTAAAATGCAAACGGGGATTAACCAGCATACTCAGGCTTGGGCAGATGAAATGCGCAAGCAGGGATATGCAAATCTGATGTATTACACGAGCGCTAGCTGGGTTGACCAGAATAACCTACGCCACAAAGGTTCAATAAATACATCTCTCTTTGGCCTTGATAATTTTTGGATTGCTCAGTATCCAGCACCGAAGCTAAGTGCAAATGATGCTAAAAATTTGAAGTACAATAGCAGAGCAGGAGCTTGGCAATTTACTTCTCAAGCGCAGCTGCTTTCTGGTAAGCATGTTTTTGACCAAAGTATTGACTATTCTGGAAGATTTACAGCTAGAGCTACTTTGGTTAAACAACCGCTGACAGGTAAGATTAGTATTCAAAATAATAATCCAAAAACTGGTACATTTGATGTTGTTGTTTCCGAAGTTTCCGCACCACATGGAGTTCAGGAAGTTAAACTTCCGACTTGGTCCAGTGAGCGCGGACAAGATGATATTATTTGGTACACTGCAACGAAGCAAGCCAACGGAACTTATAAGCTGACTGTTAATGCTGCCAACCATAAAGGTTCTACGGGCGAATACAATGTTCATTTGTATTACGTTCAAGGTGATGGCAAGTTGGTCGGCGTTGGTGGTACAACGACTAAGGTTTCAGTTGCGAAACCAGAAGGCAAGCTGACTATTGCCAACAACAATCCCAAGACGGGTACATTCGATGTGATCGTGTCCGAAGTTTCTAGCCCGCAAGGCGTTCGTGAAGTCTTACTTCCAACTTGGTCAAATGAGAATGGTCAGGATGACATCATCTGGCACAAGGCACAGAAACAGTCAGACGGTACATATAAATTTACGGTTCGTGCTAGTGAGCATAAGAACTCTGTCGGCGACTACAGTGTCCACTTGTACTATGTCCAAAACGACGGCAAGTTAGTCGGCGTTGGTGGTACGACGACTAAGGTATCAGTTGCGAAACCAGAAGGCAAGCTGACTATTACCAACAACAATCCTAAGACTGGTACATTCGACGTGATCGTGTCCGAAGTTTCTAGTCCGCAAGGTGTTCGTGAAGTCTTGCTTCCGACTTGGTCAAATGAGCAAGGTCAGGATGACATCATCTGGCACAAGGCACAGAAACAGTCAGACGGTACTTATAAATTCACCGTCCGTTCTAGCGAGCATAAGAACTCTGTAGGTGACTACAGTGTCCATTTGTACTATGTTCAAAATGACGGCAAGATGGTTGGTGTTGGTGGCACAACGACTAAGGTATCCGTTGCGAAACCAGAAGGCAAGCTGACTATTGCCAACAACAATCCCAAGACCGGTACATTCGATGTGATTGTGTCCGAGGTTTCTAGCCCGCAAGG